>DASURM010000442.1:0-7002 GCA_036280035.1 Burkholderiaceae bacterium
CGCCCACGGTCTTCAGCGGCCCGTGCGGCAGCCGGATCTGCGACTTCTGGATCGCCAGGCCGAGCTTCTTGAGCCCCTCGGCGATATCGAAGTTGGTCACCGAGCCGAACAGCCTGCCATCGACACCGGCCTTCTGCTCGACGGTGAGGGTCTGACCCGCCAGTTTCTCGCCCAGCATCTGCGCGGCAGTCAGCTTATCGGCAGCGGCGCGCTCGAGGTCGGCGCGACGGTCCTCGAACTCCTTGATCGCGGCCTCGGTGGCGCGGCGCGCGCGTTTGGTCGGGATGAGGAAGTTGCGCGCGAAGCCGTCCTTGACCTTGACGACGTCGCCCAGGTTGCCCAGGTTCATGATCTTTTCGAGCAGGATCACTTGCATGACAGCCTCCGATGAGCCGCCTCTAGGAGGCTGCGCCCCCTCGGGGGGCAGCGAACGTAGTGAGCGTGGGGGTTCATGTTTCTCCCTCACACGCGGTGCTGATCCGAGTACGGAATCAGCGCCAGGAAGCGCGCACGCTTGATCGCGGTGCTCAACTGGCGCTGGTAGAACGCACGCGTGCCGGTCAGGCGCGCCGGCGTGATCTTGCCGTTCTCGCCGATGAAGTCGCGCAGGGTGTCGACGTCCTTGTAGTCGATCTCCTTGACGCCGGCGACCGTGAAGCGGCAGAAGCGCTTGCGCCGGAACAGCAGCGACTGCTGGTTGCGCTTGGGCTTGCGATCCTTCGAAAACCGGCCTTTGCCTCTGGGTGGTGGCATGGAGTACCTCTGTACGTTAGTTCGAAATCGTGACTCGTCGAATGCGGTTCATCCGAGCGACGTGACGTGAAACAGCAGTCCGCGTCCGTTGCGCGTGCCCGACAGGAAACCGGCGAACGTGCCGTCGTCGCCGAGGCTCAAGGCGGCCAGCGAGCGCGTGATGGCGCCGATCGCGATCGCCCTGACCTGCAGCGAAACCTTGCGCATCTGGCTTTCCTCGCTCAGCTCCGACCGATGCTCGAGCCTGAAATCCAGCGCCGGCAGGCCTGCCGGCGTGAACCTCAAGGCGCCTCGCTCGATCAGGCGGGCGGAGAGCACCAGACGGTTCATCGCGTCGGGTCGGCAGCGGGCGCTCGCGGCGTCAACTGCTGGCCTCCTGCGCGGCCTTGCGGGCCTCCTCCTTCTCGACCACCTTCATCATCACCGACGGGGTGGTCTCGGCGCTGTCCTTGGCCACCGTCAGGTGGCGCAGCACGGCGTCGTTGAAGCGAAAGCCCGATTCCAGTTCGGCGAGCACGTTCTGCCCGCACTCGATGTTCAGGCACAGGTAGTGGGCCTTCGCGAGCTTCTGGATCATGTAGGCCAACTGGCGCCGGCCCCAATCCTCGACCCGGTGCACCTTGCCGCCGCCGGCGGTGACCGCGGCCTTGTAGCGCTCCAGCATGGCCGGAACCTGCTCGCTCTGATCCGGGTGGATCAGGAGCACGATCTCATAGTGACGCATGAAGACTCCTTGTGGGTTCCGGTGACACCGGCGCGTCGATCGCGCCGGTCGTCGGGAAGCCGCCCCCTTGGCGTCGGCGTGGGGTGCGGCAATGGAGAGCCGGCGATTATAGCCGCCGGCGTCGCCTGCCCCGGCGTCGCAGGCAGGCGCTACTTCAGAGCAGCCAAGCGCTGCCAGGTCTCGACGATCGTGTCCGGGTTGAGCGACATCGACACGATGCCCTCGGCGGCGAGCCAATCGGCGAAGTCCGGGTGATCGCTCGGCCCCTGGCCGCAGATGCCGATGTACTTGCCGGTGGCGCGACAGGCGGCGATGGCGCGCGAGACCAGGGCCTTGACGGCCGGGTCGCGCTCGTCGAAGTCGCCCGTCAACTGCTCGAGGCCGGAGTCTCGGTCGAGCCCCAGCGTGAGCTGCGTCAGATCGTTCGAGCCGATCGACATGCCGTCGAAATGCTGCAGGAACGCTTCGGCCAGGATCGCGTTGCTCGGCACCTCGCACATCATGATCACGCGCAGGCCTTCCTTGCCGCGCACCAGGCCACGCTCGGCCATCAGCGCGTTCACCCGCTCGGCCTGGCGCACGGTGCGAACGAACGGCACCATGATCTCGACGTTGGTGAACCCCATGTCGTTGCGCACCCGACGCAGCGCCTCGCATTCCATCGCGAAGGCGTCGCCGAACTCGCCGCTGATGTAGCGCGACGCGCCGCGGAAGCCCAGCATCGGGTTCTCCTCGTCGGGTTCATAGCGCGAGCCGCCGATCAGCTTCTTGTACTCGTTGCTCTTGAAGTCCGACAGCCGCACGATCACCGGCTTGGGCCAGAACGCCGCGGCGATGGTGGCCACGCCCTCCATCAGCTTGTCGACGTAGAACGCGCGCGGCGACGCATGGCCGCGTGCCACCGACTCGACCGCCATCTTCAGCTCGGCGTCGACGTTCGGATAGTCGAGGATCGCCTTCGGATGCACGCCGATGTTGGTGTTGATGATGAACTCCAGCCGCGCCAGCCCGACCCCGGCGTTAGGGATGCGCGCGAACTCGAACGCCAGGCCCGGGTTGCCGACGTTCATCATCAGCTTGATCGGGCAGTACGGCATCTCGCCGCGCTTGACCTCGGTAACCTCGGTCTCGAGCAGGCCTTCGTAGACGAAACCGGTGTCGCCTTCGGCGCACGACACCGTGACCAGCGCGCCGTCGGTCAGCTTTTCGGTGGCGTTGCCGCAGCCCACCACCGCGGGAATGCCCAGCTCGCGCGCGATGATCGCCGCGTGGCAGGTGCGGCCGCCGCGGTTGGTGACGATCGCCGCCGCGCGCTTCATCACCGGCTCCCAGTTGGGATCGGTGATCTCGGTGACCAGCACGTCGCCGCTGTGCACGCGCTCCATGTCCGACAACGAGTGCACCACGCGCACGCGGCCGGTGCCGATCTTCTGGCCGATCGCACGGCCTTCGGCCAGCACGCTGCCGTGCCCCTTGAGCTTGTAGCGGTGCTCGGTCTGCGCCTGGCTCTTCACGGTTTCGGGCCGCGCCTGCAGGATGTACAGCTTGCCGTCGCGGCCGTCGCGCCCCCACTCGATGTCCATCGGCCGGCCGTAGTGTTCCTCGATCACCAGCGCATAGCGCGCCAACTCGAGCACGTCGGCGTCGCTCAGCGAGAAACGGTTGCGCTGCTCGGGTGGCGTCTCCACTGTGCTGACGAGCTTGCCCTCGGCTGTCTGCCCAGCGAACTGCATGCGCAGCAGCTTGGAGCCGAGCGTGCGGCGGATGATCGCCTGCTTGCCCGCGCGCAGCATCGGCTTGTGGACGTAGAACTCGTCGGGGTTGACGCTGCCTTGCACCACCGTTTCGCCGAGGCCGTAGCTCGACGTGATGAACACCACCTGGTCGAAGCCCGACTCGGTGTCGATCGTGAACATCACGCCGGCGCTGCCGAGGTCGGAGCGCACCATGCGCTGCACCCCTGCCGACAGCGCGACGTCGCTGTGCGCGAAGCCCTTGTGCACGCGGTAGCTGATCGCACGATCGGTGTACAGCGACGCGAAAACCTCCTTGATCTTGCCCAGCACCGCATCGATGCCGCCGACGTTGAGGAAGGTCTCCTGCTGGCCGGCGAACGACGCATCGGGCAGGTCTTCGGCGGTGGCCGACGAGCGCACCGCGTACGACGCCTGCGCGTCGCCGGCCGCCACGCGATCGTAGGCGGCGCGGATCGCCGCCTCCAGCGCCGGCGGCCAGGGCGCCGCGATGACCCAGCCGCGAATCTCGGCGCCCGCCACGGCCAGCGCCTTCACGTCGTCGATGCGAAGCGATGCGAGCCGCGAGCCGATGCGCTCGGTCAGGCCGCCGTGGCGCAGGAACTCGCGAAACGCGTGCGCGGTGGTGGCGAACCCGCCGGGCACCCGCACGCCGCTGGCGGCCAGTTGACTGATCATCTCGCCGAGGCTGGCGTTCTTGCCGCCGACCACCTCGACATCGGTCATCCTCAGCTGCTCGAGCGGTACGACCAGGGCGGTCGCCAATGAGGTCGATGACATGGGAAAGCTCCGTGAAGGTGAACAAACGGTGCTGTCCGGACGCGAGCACACCCAGCGGCGTTTCGGGTTCTGGCTTGGTGGCCGAAGGGGCTCATGACGGCGTCATCGGGGCAGGCTTCGGGTGCGATTCTAGGTCGCGCCGGCGGCCTATGATCGACGCCGCGACCCTCAATCCTCGGAGCCGGCATTGCCCAATCGCAGCGTCTTCTTCGTGTCCGACGGCACCGGCATCACGGCCGAGACGTTCGGCAATTCGATCCTGGCGCAGTTTCCGTTGCGCGCGCGGCACGTGCGGCGGCCGTTCGTCGACTCGGTCGAGAAGGCCGATGCCGTCGTGCGGGAGATCAATGCCATCGCGCGGGCCGAGGGCCAGCGGCCGATCGTCTTCGTCACGCTGGTCAACGACGAGGTGCGCGATGTCCTCACGCGCGACAGCTGCGCTGGCATGGTGCTCGATATTTTTCGTACCTTCGTCGAGCCGCTCGAGGTGGAGCTGGGCGTCAAGTCCAACCATCGCGTCGGCCGCTTCTCGGAGGTGGCCCGGAGCCATGAGTATCACGCCCGCATCGAGGCGATCAACTTCTCGCTGGCGCACGACGACGGCCAGTCGGCGCGCGATCTGCAAAGCGCCGAAGTCATCCTCGTCGGCGTCAGCCGCTGCGGCAAGACGCCGACGTCGCTGTACCTGGCGATGCAGCACGGCATCAAGGCGGCCAACTACCCGCTGATCCCGGAGGACTTCGAGCGCGGCGAGCTGCCGAAGTCGCTGGCGCCGCACCGGCGCAAGTGCTTCGGGCTGACGATCGACCCGGAGAGGCTGGCGCAGATCCGCCACGAGCGCCGGCCGGGTGGCCGTTATGCCGCGCTCGACAATTGCCGCATGGAGGTGCGCGAAGCCGAGGCGATGATGCGCCGCGAAGGCATCGCCTGGCTCAGTTCGACGCACAAGTCGATCGAGGAGATCGCCACGACGATCCTGAGGGACATCCAGCCCGACCGCCTCGTCTATTGACGACGAACCCGCCGCCGCATCGATTCGTAGAGACACACTGCGGCCGCGGCCGCGACGTTGATCGATTCCTCGCCGCCGGGCTGCGGAATGCCCAGCGTCGACGCGCAGCGCCGCAACAGCGACGCGGCGACGCCCTGCCCTTCGTGGCCGAACACCCAGGCGCACGGATCGGGCAGCTCGGCGTCGATCAGCGACGCGCCGGCGTGCGAGCCGGTGGCCAGCAGCGGCACGCGCAGCGCATCGAGCGATGCGTCGTCGGCGCCCTCGACCAGATGCAGCGCGAAGTGCGCACCCATCGCGGCGCGCAGCACCTTGGGCGACCACAGCGCCGCGCAGCCCTTGAGCGCCACCACCTGCGCGACGCCGAACGCCGCCGCGCTGCGCAGGATGCTGCCCAGGTTGCCGCTGTCCTGCACGCGGTCGAGCACGACGCTGCGCCGCCCGGGCAGCACCGGCAGCGCACCCGGCCAGACCGCGAGCGCGGCCAGCGGCGCCTTCGACGACAGCGAGCCGACGCCCGACCACAGTGCGTCGTCGACGAGTCGCACCGTGTCGGCGCGCGGCCACAGCGGGCGCAGCGCCGCGTCGTCTTCGTGCCTTGCGCTGATCAGCAGGTGCCGCAACCGCCAGCCGCGCGCCAGCGCCGCGCGCACGAGATGGTCGCCTTCGAGCCAGACGACGCCCAGTTGCCGATAGGCGTCGGGTGCGGCATTCAGCCGCCGTACCTTCGCGAGCAGCGGGTTGCTGCGCGATGCGATGCGCGCGGGGGGGCGCACGGCGCTCACCGCGGTTCGCCCACGCGTGGGTCCGCGGGGCAGCCCGGATCCAGACCCGTCGGTCCCGGCGCGGGTTCGCCTGCGCGCGCGCTCTCGCGCACCGGCGAAAAGCTGCGCCGGTGCGCAGGGCACGCCCCGTGCTCGCGCAGCGCGCGCAGGTGTTCTGGCGTTGCATAGCCCTTGTGCGCGTCGAAGCCGTACTGCGGATGACGGCCATGCAGCTCCTGGCACAGCCGGTCGCGATGCACCTTGGCCAGGATCGACGCCGCCGAGATCGCCGGCACCGTGGCGTCGCCGTCGACCACCGCCTCGGCCTGCACGCGCAGCACCGGCAGCTGGTTGCCGTCGACCAGCACCAGCACAGGCGGCAGCCGCAGGCCGTCGACCGCGCGACGCATCGCCAGCAGCGTGGCGCGCAGGATGTTCAGCGTGTCGATCTCCTCGACTTCCGCCCGGGCGATGCTGAACGCCAGCGCGCGCGCGCAGATCTGATCGAACAGGCGCTCTCGCTGCAGCGGCGTCAGCTGCTTCGAGTCGGCGAGGCCATCGATGCGATTGCAGTCGTCGAGAATCACCGCTGCCGCCACCACCGGCCCGGCGAGCGGGCCACGCCCGGCCTCGTCGACCCCCGCCACCAGGCCGGGGCGATTCCAGTCGAAGCCGAGCTGCTCGGTCGGCGCACGGCCGCTGCGAAGGCGACCGATTCCCCTCGGGAGGCGGCGAGCGAAGCGAGTCAGGGGGTCCATGTCCTAACGCGCAAGAATCGCCGCGATCGCATCGGTGGCCGCGCGCGCGGTGTCGCGCCGCAAGAGTTGGTGAATGTCGAGAAAGCGTGCCGCAACGGCGTCGCAGCGCTGCGGCGAATCGAGCCACTGCAGCACCGCGCCCGCCAGCGCGTCGGGCGTGGCATCGTGCTGGAGCAGCTCGGGCACGACGAACTCGCCGACCGACGGCACGAACACCAGCAGCGCCCCGGCCAGCACGCCGGGCAGCGACAGCGGCAGGATCACCGACAGGAAGCTGTCCATCGGCCGCGCGCCGAGGTCGGCGGCGGCGGCGGTCAGCGCCGGATCGATCTTCTCGAGGCTGGCATAGATCGGCAGCACCATGAACGGCAGATAGGTGTAGGTCATGCCGACCAGCACCGCGAAATTGCCCGGCACGAGCGCCACGGGGCCGGTGGTGAACCCGAGATCCTGCAGC
>DASURM010000443.1:0-4720 GCA_036280035.1 Burkholderiaceae bacterium
GTCCTGTTCGTCGTTGAGGAACGACAGCCAGCGCGGCTGCGGCTCCTCGATCACCGCCAGCTCGACGCGATCGACCATCGGCAGGCGCCGGCCCTTCAGTGCGGCGGCGATCACGCCGCGCCGCGCATCACCGGCCGGTGGGTGCTCGTCGTAGAGCAGCTCGCGAAAGCCCGCATTGCGTTCGAGCACGATGCGCGAGTTGCGCCGCCAGGCAGCGAGCCGGAACGGCCCGGTTCCCACCGGATGCTCGCTGATCTGCTCGCCGTAGCGCTCGACCACCTCGCGCGCGACGGCGCCGGTGAGCGCCGGATCGGTGAACAGCGCTTCGGGCAGGCGCGGGCTCGGCTGCGCCACCCGCACCTCGAAGCGGTAGCGGTCGAGGGCGCGCAGACCGTCGACCTCGCGGTCGTAGTCGAACGCGGTCTTGCGCTCGAGCGCTTCGCGCCGCAGTTCGCTCAGGCCCAGGATCTGGGCCGACTCGAACAGGTACAGCTTGCCGCTCTTCCAGCGCGGGTCGTAGTGGCGCTTGATCGCGTACAGGTAGTCCTGCGCGGTGAGTTCGCGCGGCCGGCCGCCAAAGGCCGGGTCGTCGGCGAAGTGGATGCCTGGCCTGATCGTGAACACGAAGCGCCGGTAGTCGGCCGACACCTCCGGCACTGCAGCCGCCGTGTTGGGCCGCATGAGCACCGGCTGCGCCAGATATTCGAACTCCAGCGGCGCCTCGAAGATGTGCGCGATCACCGTGTTGGAGTACAGGTCGGTCACCTGCGCAGGGTCGAAGCCGGATTCCGCCGCGGGCAAGGCGTAGCGCAGCACCTTCGGCTGCGGCGCGGCCGGCGGGTCGGCCGCTGCCGCCGGCCACGACAGCGCGAGACTCGCGGCCAGCACCCATAACCCGACTCGAACCATTCGCGTGTGTCAGCGGCGAGCGCCGCAATGGCGCAACCCGCGCGCTCGGCAGGGCCGCAGTCTAGCGGCCGCAAGCCGCCGGCGCTGCATGGGCAAACGTGGGGCAGAACCCGCCTGGCGGCCCCCTACACTCGCGCATCGCTTCGATCGCGCGGCACGATGTGGGCCTATCTCGTTAGACGCCTGTGGCAGATGGTGCCCACGCTGCTCGGCGTGGTGCTGCTGGTGTTCCTGCTGTTCAAGTTCTTCGGCGCCGACCCGGCGGTGATCCTCGGCGGGCTCAACGCCACCCAGGAGCAGGTGGCGGCGATCCGCACGCAACTCGGGCTCGATCGGCCGTGGTGGGTGCAACTCGCCATCTACCTCAAGGAGATCGTCACCTTCGACTGGGGGCGCAGCTGGGCCACCAACGAGTCGGTGGCCCATCTGTTCGCGACCCGGTTGCCGGCGACGCTGACGGTAATGATCCCGATCCTGATCCTCGACACGCTGGTGGCGCTGCCGATCGCGATGTGGGTCGCCTACCGCCGCGGCTCGCTGTCGGACCGCACGATCACGGTGATCACGACGGTGGCGCTGTCGATCTCGTTCCTCGTCTACATCATCATCGGGCAGTACGTGTTCGGTTTCCAGCTCGGCTGGTTTCCGGTGCAGGGCTGGAGCGATTCGACGCTGACCAACCTGCTGACGTACGTGCCGCTGCCGGTGCTGCTGGCGGTGCTGGTGGGCATCTCGCCGCAGACCCGGCTGTACCGCACCTTCGTGCTCGACGAACTCGGCCACGACTACGTGCGCACCGCGCGCGCCAAGGGCATGACCGAACGCACGGTGCTGTTCAAGCACGTGCTGCGCAACGCGCTGAGCCCGATCGTCACCAACATCGGCTACAACCTGCCGGGAATCTTCGTCGGCTCGTTCCTGATCGAGGTGTTCTTCTCGATCCCCGGCCTCGGCCGCGAGGTGCTGCTGGCGGTCAACCGCAGCGACTATCCGGTGATCCAGGCGACCACCGTCTACCTGGCGATGCTGACGATGCTGATCAACCTGGCCACCGACGTGCTGTACAAGTTGGTCGACCCGCGGGTGGTGCTGAGGTGACCGCGGTCCTGTCGATCGGCGCGACGCCGGCGCCGCACTCCGAAGGGGTGTGGCGCACCGCGTGGCGGCGCTACCGCGGCGACCGCGTCGGCATGGTTTCGCTGGCCATCGTGGCCGCGTTCCTGCTGCTGATCGCGTTGTCGGCCTCGGGCGTTGTCGCCCGCCACTGGCAGCAGGAGGTCGGCGTGCCCAACGCGCCGCCCACCTTGCTCGGGCCGCGGCCGCCGGAGGACTTGGGCACGATCGAGGTACCCAAGGGCCCGAACGTCGACCTGTCCGATGTCGACCCGCTGGCACCGCGCTACAAGGAGTGGGCCGAGCGCGCAGCGCAGTTGAAGACCACCGAGACGCCGCGCAGCCAGACGCTGCCGTTCGGTGGCGACCGCCTCGGCCGCGACGTGCTGGCCAAGGCGATCAAGGGTACCGAGGTGTCGGTGTTCGTCGGCGTGCTGGCGGCGGCGGTCGCCACGCTGATCGGCACGCTGCTCGGCGCCGCGGCGGGCTTCTTCGGCCGGCGCGTCGGCGACTTCCTCGAGTGGGTCTACAACGTCTTCACCGCGGTGCCCGACATCCTGCTGATCTTCGCGTTCGCGGCGGTGTTCGGCCGCGGCATCGGCACCGTGGTGCTGATCCTCGGGCTCACCGGCTGGTCGGGCGTCTACCGGCAGGTGCGCGCCGAGTTCATCAAGCACCGCGGCCGCGAGTACGTGCGCGCGGCCGAGGCCATCGGCGCCAGCGCCGCCTCGCGCATGTTCCGCCACATCCTGCCCAACGTCAGCCACGTGATCCTGGTGCGGCTGTCGCTGCTGGTGGTGGGCTTCATCAAGTTCGAGGTGATCCTGTCGTACCTCGGCCTGGGCGTACCGGTGGACCAGGTGAGCTGGGGCACGATGCTGGCCGAGGCGCAGAGCGAGCTGATCCTCGGCTACTGGTGGCAGCTCGCGACGGCCACGCTGTTCATGGCCTTGTTCGTGACCGCGTTCTCGCTGATGGCCGACGCCTGGCGCGACGCGCTCGACCCCAAGCTGCGCGGCGCCGACTGACCCATGCTGCTGAGCATTCGTGACCTTCGGGTTGCCTTCCGATTGGGCGAGCGCGGAGCGGTGACGCGGGTGAGCGCCGTCTCGGGCGTCAGCTTCGACATCCCGGAGCACGCCACCGTCGCGCTGGTCGGCGAGTCGGGCTCGGGCAAGAGCGTCACCGCGATGTCGATCCTCAACCTGCTGCCCGACAACGCGCAGCGCTCGGGTGTGATCGAGTTCGAGGGGCGCGATCTGCTGAAGGCGTCGTTGCCCGAGATGCAGGCGCTGCGCGGCAAGGACATCGCCTGCGTGTTCCAGGATCCGATGACCTCGCTGAACCCGGTGTTCAGCGTCGGCGCGCAACTGGCCGAGCCGCTGCGTCGCCACGTCGGGCTCGGCCGCCGAGCGGCGCTGGGGCGCGCCGAGGCGCTGCTCGCCGAAGTCGGCCTCCCGGAGCCCAGGCGCCGGCTGGCCAGCTTCCCGCACGAACTGTCGGGCGGCCAGCAACAGCGCGTGATGATCGCGATGGCGCTCGCCTGCGAGCCCAAGCTGCTGATCGCCGACGAGCCGACCACGGCACTCGACGTGACGATCCAGCGCCAGATCCTCGAGCTGATCGCGCGCCTGCAGGAACGCCACCGCATGAGCGTGCTGTTCATCAGCCACGACCTCGGCGTGGTCGGCGAGATCGCCGACCACGTGGTCGTGATGCGCGGCGGCGTCGTGCGCGAGCAGGGTCCGGTGGCTCGCATCTTCCAGTCGCCGCAAGACGCGTACACCAGGGCGCTGCTGGCGTGCCGGCCGAGCGTCGCCAACGCCAACGCCAGGCTGCCGGTGATCGACGACCACATCGAGGGCAAGACGCCGGCGCGCCAGGCCAAGCCCAAGGACCCGCACGCCCCGGTGGTGCTGCAGGTGCGCTCGCTGGCCAAGAGCTTCTTCCTGCGCGAGGGGCTGTTCGGCAAGCGCGAGTTCAAGGCGGTGCGCGACGTCAATTTCGAGCTGCGCCGCGGTCACACGCTGGGCGTGGTCGGCGAGTCGGGTTCGGGCAAGACGACGATGGGGTTGACGCTGCTGCGGCTGCACGAGCCGACGGCCGGCGAGGTGGTGTTCGACGGCCGCAACCTGCTGGCGATGGACGACACCGAGCGCCAGGCGATGCGCCGGCGCATCCAGATCGTGTTCCAGAACCCCTACGCCTCGCTGAATCCGCGCTTCACGATCGGCCAGACCCTGACCGAGCCGATGGCGATCCACGGCATCGGCGACAGCCACGGCGAACGCGAACGCCGTGCGCGCGCGCTGCTGGCGCAGGTGGGGCTCGACGATTCGGCGCTCGGCAAGTATCCGCACGAGTTCTCCGGCGGCCAGCGGCAACGCATCGCGATCGCGCGCTGCCTGAGCCTCGAGCCCGAGGTGCTGGTGCTCGACGAGGCGGTGAGCGCGCTCGACGTCTCGGTGCAGGCGCAGGTGCTCAACCTGCTGAAGGACCTGCAGGACGACCTCGGTCTGGCGTACGTGTTCATCAGCCACGACCTCGCGGTGGTGCGATTCCTCGCCGACGAGGTGCTGGTGATGAAGGACGGCGAGGTCGTCGAGCAGGCGAGCGCGCAACAGATCCTGGCGGCCCCGGCGCAGGAGTACACGCGCCGACTGCTGGGGGCGATTCCGCGCGGCTACCGGAGCGCTGC
>DASURM010000444.1:0-5003 GCA_036280035.1 Burkholderiaceae bacterium
AGCGCGCGGCGCTCGCCGATGTCATCTGAAACCGCTGCGTTGCAGCGACGTCATCAAGCCGCAGGGCTCGCGACGGCACACTGCGCGCCTGTCGCGTCGGCACGACCACCGCGCCCCGGCGCTTCAGAGACTCCGCGCAACGCGAGCGAGTAGCTGACCGGCTCTCGCGCGCCGCGCGCGACGACAGCCAGAGCCGCCCGCTCGCCAAGGCAAACGGGTCATCGTCAATCGTGCGCCTCCAAAGGGCGCCACGCACAGGACTGCCCATGCATCGCTCCGAGTTCACGGTCGTGAAGACCATCACCCTCGCCAACGGCGTGCACCTCGAGGTCACCGAGAAGGGCCCGCGCCAAGGCACGCCGGTGGTGATGCTGCACGGCATCACCGACTCGCGCCGCTCGTTCGAGCCGGTCTGGGAGCATCTCCCGGACGACTGGCACGCGATCGCGGTTTCGCAGCGCGGCCACGGCGCGTCGGATCAACGGCCGCAGCACTACGCCACGACCGACTTCGCGCTCGACATCGCGCTGCTGGCCGATGCGCTGAACCTGCCGCCGATGGTGGTGGTCGGCCACTCGATGGGCAGTTCGGTGGCGCTGCAACTGGCGGCGCAGCGGCCCGACCTGGTGCGCGCGCTGGCCTGTCTCGGCACCTTCGCGCGCTACGGCGACAAGCCCGAGCTGCGTGCCTTCGTCGAAGGCGAAATCGCCGCCCTGCGCGATCCGATTCCCGACGCGGTCGCGCGCGAGTTCCAGCTCAGCACGCTGGCCAGGCCAATCGATGCCGCCTGGCTCGAGGCCTTCGTGGGCGAGAGCCGCAAGGTGCCTGCGCGCATCTGGCGCGCCGCGTTCGACGCCCTGCTGGAGGACCGCTTCTGCTCCGGCATCGCGACCATCGCGGCGCCGGTGCTGCTGGTCTGGGGCAGCGCCGATGCCTACGCGCCGCGCAGGGACCAGGACATCCTGCGCAGCGCATTGCCGCGCTCGCGGCTGTTGATCTACGAAGGCGCAGGCCACGCACTGCACTGGGAGCAACCGCGGCGCTTCGCCAACGACCTCGCCGACTTCGTGGCGACGCTGGGCACGCGCCCGGCGCAGCCGACAGCCCACCAACTTGCCTGACCCCGCAAGCGCACCATGACGACCACCCTCCGCGACAGCCTCGGCCATGCGCTGACCGGCGCCAATGCCGCGGCGCTCGAGCACTACGAAGCCGCCTGCCACGAGCTGCGCTGCTACATCGGCGACCCGCTCGGCCGCGCGCAGCAGGCGCTGAACGACAGCCCCCGCATGACGATGGCGCACCTGCTGGTGGCCTACCTGAACCTGCTCGGCACCGAGCCCGGCGGTCTGCCGCCGGCGCGCGACGCGCTGCGCTGCGCCGCCGCGCTGCCCGCCGACGAGCGCGAGCAGGCGCACCGCCGTGCCGTCGAGCACCTGGTGGCCGGCCGCTGGCACGCCGCCGGCCTGGTGCTCGAAGACCTGAGCATCCGCCATCCGCTCGACGCGCTGGCGTTGCAGGTGGGCCACCAGATCGACTTCTTCACCGGCGACTCGCGCATGCTGCGCGACCGCATCGCGCGCGCCGCGGGCGCCTGGCAGGCGGGGATGCCGGGTCACCACGCGCTGCTCGGCATGTATGCCTTCGGCCTCGAGGAGTGCGGCGACTACGCGCGCGCCGAAGCGCTCGGTCGCCACGCGGTCGACCTCGAGCCGCGCGACGGCTGGGCCTGGCACGCGGTGGCGCACGTGATGGAGATGCAGGAGCGCCGCCGCGACGGCGTGGCCTGGCTCGGCGGCCGCCCCGACACCTGGAGCGAAGGCAGCTTCTTCGCCATCCACAACTGGTGGCACCTGGCGCTGTTCCATCTCGGCCTCGACGACACCGCCTCCGTGCTGGAACTGATCGACCGTCGCATCCTCGCCAGCGAGTCGGCCGTGGTGCTCGACATGATCGACGCCTCGGCCATGCTGTGGCGGCTGCATCTGCGCGGCATCGACGTCGGTGCGCGCTGGCAGGCGCTGGCCGAACGCTGGAGCGCGCTGGCCGCGGCCGGCAACTACGCCTTCAACGACCTGCACGCGATGATGGCCTTCGTCGGCGCCGGCCGCGCCGACGATGCGGCGCTTCTGCTGGCCACGCAGGAGAGCGCCGTGCTGGCGGCCGATGGCGACAACGTGCAGTTCCTGCGCGACGTCGGGTTCGACGCGACGCGCGCGATCCACGCCTTCGGCGCCGGCCGCTACGGCGAGGCGGTGCAGCGGTTGCGCCCGTTGCGCAGCCATGCGCACCGCTTCGGCGGCAGCCATGCGCAGCGCGACGTGATGGACCTGACGCTGATCGAAGCCGCGCTGCGCGACGGCCAGCAGTTGCTCGCCGACGCGCTGAAGCGCGAGCGCGTGGCGCGGCACCCTTGACCGCGGCGCGCCTGCGCGCGCCTCAGCCCGCCGCCGGCTCGCCGCTTTCGACGACGTAGTCGAGCACGTGCCGCTGCCGGCGCAGCGGCGCGATGCGCGCGCTGACGGCCTGGTGCACCGGGTGCTGCTGGTAGCGCTGCAGCGCGTCGGCGTCGTCGAAGGTGGCGATCAGGCAAACGTCGACCGACGCCGGCAACTCCGCGCTCCTCACGGCCAGCTCGTAGCCGCGCAGGCCGTCGACCAGGCCGGCGCAGGTGGCCAGCGCGTCGCGCACCTCGCCGGCGCGCGCCGGGTCGTGCAGCTCCCACATCACGACGTGGCGAATCATCACGGCCCCCGCGAGCTACACCCTCTCAGTGCGTCGGGTCGAGCACGAACTCGTAGCGCAGCAGGTGGCGCCCCGGCCGCTCGGGGTTCTGCGGCATCGGCACGATCAGCGAATTGCGTACACCGAACACGACGTCGGAGTCGAGGTACGGGTCGCCGTCGCGGAACAGGTGCGTCACCAGCGGCTCGAAGCCCGGCGCCTTGATCCAGAAGTGCAGGTGCGCCGGCCGCCATGGGTGGCGCCCGGTGGCCACCAGCATCTGCCCAACCGGCCCGTCGGTGGGCACCGGGTACGCGGTGGGCACGATGGTCGAGAAGCGCACGCGCCCGTGCGCGTCGCTGTGCAACAGCGCCCTGGCGCGGCGCTCGTCGAGGCCCGCGTACTGCACGTCGTACTTGCCGGTGTCGTCGGCCTGCCAGACATCGACCTCGGCCCCGGCCACGGGCGAGCCGTCGACCGAGCGCAGCGTGACGTCGACATCGAGCGGCTGGCCCGGTGCGCCGCGCGCGATGTCGCTGCCCTGCGCCGCGGGCGGGGCATCATCGGTGTGGAACGGCCCGATCACGGTGGCCTCGGTGCAGCCCGGCGGCTTGGCGTGGTTCATGGCGATCGTCAGCATCGACAGCCCCAGCGTGTCGGACAGCAGGATGAACTCCTGTCGCCGCTGGTCGCACATCTGGCCCGTGCGCGTGAGGAACTCGATGCCGGCCATCCACTCGGCCTCGGTGAGCCGCACCTCGCGCGCGAAGTCGTGCAGGTGCGTCACCAGCGCGGTCAGGATCTCCTTCAGCCGCGGGCTGTCGCAGCCCTCGATGCGCTGCACGAAGGCGCGGGTGATCGTGTGTTCATCGATGTTGCGCATGGGGAACCTCACTCACTGAAGACGCGGACGATGGCGGGGGCGGCGCTTGTGCCGCGGCCAGCCAGCGGCTGGTCGGGAACAGCGACCAGCCCCAGCGCTGCTGCAACCAGCCCCACAGACCCTGCTTGAAGAAGATCGTGACGACGATGGCGATCGACCCCAGGCCCATCAGGTACCAGCTGCCGTAGTCGCTGAAGGCCTTGTTCAGCGCCCAGAACACGAGCGCGCCGACGATGGGGCCCTCGATGCGGCCGATGCCGCCGATCACCACCATGAAGATCGCGAACGCGGTCCAGTTGACGCTGAACGCCGCGTCGGGGCTGATGCGCAGATTGCCCACGAAGTACAGCGCGCCGGCGAAGCCGGCGCCGAACGCCGCCGCGAGGTACACCCACAGCTTGATGCGTCGCACGTCGACGCCCTGGCTCTCGGCCGCGACCTCGCTGTCGCGGATGGCCAGCAGCGCCAGGCCGAGCTTGCTGCGCAGAAAGAGATGCACGCCGGCGATCGCCAGCACCACCCCGGCCAGCGCGAACCAGAAGGTCAGCGCCTCACGGGTTGTGCGCTCGATGCCGCGCAGTGCAGTAAGGCTGGTGCCCGAGCCGCCGCCGACGATGCTCATGTTGGCGAAGCCGAGTCGGAACACCTCGGCGATGACCCAGGTGCCGATCGCGAAATAGCCGCCCTGCAGGCGAAACGCCAGCCACGACACCGGCAGCGCGATCGCCGCGCTGCCGAACGCCGCGATCGCGATGGCGACGAACGGGTTGACGCCGGCGAGGTTGCCGAGCATCAGCATCAGATAGCCGCCGAGCCCGAAGAACGCCTGCTGGCCGATCGACACCATGCCGCCGTAGCCGGCCAGCAGGTTCCACATCAGCGCGAACACGAAGTAGCACGCGATCTCGACGAAGTCGCGCATGCTGCTCGACTCGGCCCAGGCCGGCATCGTCGCCGCCACGACGGTCGCGACCAACCCGACGGCCAGCGCGATGCGGCTGGCGCGCGTGCTGCGGACGACGAGGACATCGGCGTGCGCGATCATCGTCAACCCCGTGTTCGCGGCAGCAAGCCTTGCGGCCGCAGCACTAGCACGGCCAGGAACACCAGATGCCCGACCCAGATGCCCCACCCTGGGTCGAGCCTAAAGCCGATCTGCTGCGCCAGCCCGAGCACCATCGCACCGGCGAAGGTGCCCCAGAACGAGCCCATGCCGCCGATGATCACGGCCTCGAACGCGAACAGCAGCAGCAGCGGGCCGTCGCTCGGCGAAACCGTCGTGCGCGTGGCCTGCAGCGCACCGCCCGCCGCGATCACGACGAAGGCGATGGCCGTGGCCAGCGCGTAGACCTTGCGCGCGTCCAGCCCCATCAGCTCGGCGATCTCGCGGTCGTCC
>DASURM010000445.1:0-3067 GCA_036280035.1 Burkholderiaceae bacterium
AGGCGTTGCAACTGCGGGGCCAGCGGAATCTGGAACGCCTGGCCGTCCAGCCCGAGCACGGTGCCGTACAGGAAGCGAAACGCGCAGCCGTATTGGTTGACGCTGGCGCGCGCCAGGTGACGCTCACGCACCAGATGCAGCGTAAGCGGCTGGTAGATCCGCCCTTGACGAAGACGTGCCGTGGCGTCGTGGGTGTAGTCGCCCGGTCAGCTCGCTGGTTGCCAGCGATGCGGCAGCAGCTCTTCGATGCGGCGGGCGGGATGCATGGGCAGCCGCTCGAGCACGTCCTTGAGGTACGCATGCGGGTCGTGCCCGTTGAGCTTGGCCGACTGCACCAGGCTCATCACGACCGCCGCGCGCTGGCCCGCCAGTTCGCTGCCTGTGAACAGCCACGCCCGGCGCCCCATCGCCCATGGGCGGATCTGGTTTTCAAGGTGGTTGTTATCGACAGGCACCTCGCCGTCGAGCAGGTTGCGCGTCAGCGCGCTCCAGTGGTTCAGGCTGTAGTCGATCGCTTGCGCCGTCGCGCCACCGTCGGCAACCCGGGTGCGTTCGAGCTGCAGCCACACGTGCAGCTCGTCCCACAGCGGCTTGCTCAGCGCCTTGCGCGCGGCCAGGCGCTCGTCGCCGCTGCAGCCGGCGAACTCGCGCTCGACGCGGTAGACCCTGGCGATACGCCGCAGTGCCTCGTCGGCCACCGCGCTGACGCCGGCCTTGCTCAGCTCGTCGTACTTGCGGCGTGCGTGCGCGAGGCAACCCGCGGCGATCCGCTCGGGGCAGGTCTTGGCATCGAGCACGCTGTCGTAGGCGCTGTATTCATCGCGCACGAGCGTGCCGCGCCACCGTGGTTGGTCGGCGCCGTCACTCGTGCCACCGAGGAACGCGATCGGGTACTGCGCGCCGCGGCCCAGGCAGAAGTCGTACACCACGCCGGGGGTCGGATCGAACGCGCCGCGGGCATAGGCCCAGACGTAGGCTCGTTTGGTCTTGCCCGCGCCCGGATCGAGCATCGCCACCGGCGTCTCGTCGGCGTGCAGCACGCGCGCTCCGAGCACGAAGCGCTTGTGCGCGTCGTACAGCGGATGGAGCGCCGCGCCGCCGCGCCCGGACCATTGCGCCAGGGTCGAGCGCGGCGTGTGCACGCCCGAGCGCACGTTGATGCCCTCTTGCCGGTAGTACGGCAGGTGATCGACGAAGCGGCTGATCAGCGTGTGCGCCACCAGCCCCGCAGCGGGCATGCCGCCATCGATGATCGCCGGGGCCACTGGCTCTTGCACCAGCAGCTGGCAGCACTTGCACGTCCACTTGCCGTGCACGTGGCGATGCACGAAGAACTCGGCCGGCACGATGTCGAGCTTCTCGCTCACGTCCTCGCCCACGCGCACCATCGAGCGTCCGCAGCCCGGCGTCGGGCAGGTGGTGTCCGCGGGTTCGTGGCAATGCTCGACGCGCCGCAGATGCTCGGGCAGTGCCTGGCGCCTGGGCTTGCGGCGCGGCTCTCTGGAGGCCTCGCCTTGTGCGGGCAGCTGGGCTTGCAGTTGCTGCAATGCGCACAGCAGGCTGGCTTCGTCTTCGGCCAGCGTCTCTTCGAACAGCCGCCGCTGCTCGGCACTCATCGCTTCGGTCTTGGCGCCGAACTTCCAGGCCTTCAGCCGCGCGAGCTCGAAGGTGATCTTGTCGAGCTTGGCGGTCTTGAACTGCAGCTCGGCGTCCTTGCGCTCGAGCTGGTGCGTCTGGTGGTCGATGCGCCGGGCCTGCTCGCCGATGTGCGCGAGCATCTTGGCAGCCACCGCGGCCATGGCGCTCGGGTCGAGCCCTTGCAGGTCCTCGGCCTTGAGCGCATGCACATCGAGCATGGACCGGCATTGTGCGCAGCCGGCAGGTGTTGCGTCATCGGGGCATGCGCCGATTGCCCGGCGCCGCCCTCACGCCTTCACACGCGCGTGATCACCTGCATGTGCTCCAGTCGCTGCCACGGCAGGCCGAGCACCAGCGCATCGAACTGCGAGCGCGTGAGCGCCAGCGGAGAGCTGGGCGCTGCCGTTGACACCGCGCGCGGCCACACGAAGCGGCCCTGGTTCAAGCGCCGCGCCGCGCACCACACGCCGAAGCCGTCGTGCGCGAGCAGCTTGATGCGCGTGCCGCGCGCGTTGGCGAACAGGTAGCCGTGGTGCGAGCGCGCAGCGCCGAACACCTGCACCACACGCGCAAGCAGCCGCTCGGCGCCGGCGCGCATGTCGATGGGCTCGACGGCCAGCCACACGGCGTCGATGCGGATCACCGCAACCACTCTCGCAGCCATGCGGCGCACTCGCCGGCCGCCACGCCGGGCCACGCGATGTTCATCGTGGTCGCGCCGCGGCGCAGTTCGATGCGGATGTCGGCTGCGGCGGGCGCGATCTGCGGCGGCAATGCGAGCGGGATGAAGGCGCCGGGCAACTTGTCGTCGACGGTCGCTGCCTCGAGCGAGCGTGCGCGCTGCTGTCGGCGCCACTTGTGCACAAGGTTGGCGTTCAAGCCGTGCAACTGCGCCACCGCGGCGACCGACGCCCCGGGCCGTTCGCATTCGGCCAATACTTGCGCCTTGAGTTCGGCGCCGTGACGCCGACGCGGCGCCGCCTTGGAGTGCATAGGTGTCCACCTCGAAACTTAGGTGGACACCATCGTGTTCGCCACTTCGAGACACTTCAAGGTGGAGAGACCAGCCGCTTACAAAGCTGCAGCGTGAAGCCAACGATCTGCAGCGCGTCACTGCTGAGCTATCGCGAAAGCAGCTTCAGCTCATCAAAGAGCAAGAGCAAACCAAGTTCTCGGCAAAGCTGTCCCTGGCTGTCAACGCCGACTCAAATCTGACCCACTTTCGGCCCGAATCGCCGAAGTAGATCTGACCCATCTGAGCCGGGACCGCGCCGTCGGCACGGGGTGTCTTTCTTCTTGGTGGATCCGGATGGTCGGAGGTTGTGGTCATGTGGGCGAAGGCCCCGGCGGTGGGAAACGCGCAGGCGTTGTCCACCGCCGGGGCCGGTGCGCGCCAGCGCATCGTCCATATGTCCACAGCCTGGTACCT
>DASURM010000446.1:0-3133 GCA_036280035.1 Burkholderiaceae bacterium
CTGGGCGTGATGTCTCTGGTGTTCTGGACCCTGATCGTCGTCGTCTCGGTCAAGTACATGGCCTTCGTGCTGCGCGCCGACAACGGCGGCGAGGGCGGCACTTTCGCGCTGATCGCATTGCTGCGCCCGTGGCGGCACCTCGAGCGGCGGCGGCGGCGCGCGCTGCTGCTGCTGGGGCTGGCCGGTGCGTCGATGCTCTACGCGGGCATCATGATCACGCCGGCGATATCGATCCTGAGTGCGATGGAAGGGCTGGAGATCGCCTCGCCCGCGATGACGCGCTACGTGGTGCCGGCCACGGTGGCGATCCTGGTGGCGCTGTTCGCGGTGCAGCGCTTCGGCACGGCGCGCATCGGGGCGGCGTTCGGGCCGATCATGGCGCTGTGGTTCGCCGCCATCGCGGCGCTGGGCGTGTACGGCATTGCCCAGGCGCCGCAGGTGCTGGCGGCGCTCGACCCGCGACACGCCCTGGCCTTCTTTCAGGCGCGGGGGCTGGCCGCGTTCATGATCCTGTTCGCGGTGTTCCTGGTGACCACCGGCGCCGAGGCGATGTATGCCGACATCGGTCATTTCGGGCGCCGCCCGATCCGGCAGTTATGGTTCTTCTTCGTGCTGCCGGCGCTGTTGCTCAACTATTTCGGGCAGGCGGCGATGCTGCTGCACGAGCCGAAGGCGGTGGCGCAGCCGTTCTATCACCTCGGCCCGCCGTGGCTGCTGTTGCCGCTGGTGGCGCTGGCCACGCTGGCCACCATCATTGCCTCGCAGGCCACGATCTCGGGCGCGTTCTCGATGACGCGCCAGGCCGGGCGCCTGGGCATGATGCCGCGCTCGCAGGTGGTGCAGACCTCCAAGGAGATCTCGGGCCAGGTCTACGTGCCGCTGGTCAACTGGATCCTGATGGCCGCGGCCATCGTGCTGGTGGTGCTGTTTCGCAGCTCCGACCGGCTGGCCAGCACCTACGGCATCAGCGTCAGCACCGCCATGGTCGTGACCACCGTGCTGGCGTTCTTCGTGGCGCGCGAGCGCGGGCACTGGCCGCTGGTGCCCGCGCTGCTGCTGCTGGTGGTCTTCCTGCTGGTCGATCTGACGTATTTCGGCTCCAACCTGCTGCAGATCCCGCACGGTGGCTGGTTTCCGGTGGGGGTGGGCGCAGTGATCTTCATCGTGATGTCGACCTGGCGCCGCGGCGGCGAGCTGCTCGCGCGCGAGACCGACAAGACGGCCAAACCGCTGCAAGAGCTGGTGCAGCAGCTCGAGCGCGACAAGGTGGCGCGCCTGCCGGGCACGGCAATCTTCCTGACCCCGCGGCGCGAGGCCACGCCGCCCGCGCTGACCCACCACATCGAGCGCAACCATGCGCTGCAACAGCAGGTGGTGCTGCTCACGGTGCTGAGCGAGGACGTGCCGCGCACCACGGGCGAGGAGCGCGTCGAGCTGACCGATCTCGGTGCCGGGTTCTTCCGCGTCGTGCTGCGCTACGGCTACATGCAGCAGCCCAACGTGCCCTCCGAGCTGGCCACCTGCAAGGCGCAGGGCCTGAAGATCGAGCTGCGACAGGCGACCTACTATGTCGAGCGCCTGTCGCCCGTGAGCGGGGGCGGCCGCCGCGACGGCATGGCCGACTGGCGCGACCGGCTGCTGGGCGTGCTGATGCGCAATTCGACCGACCTCACCTCGGGCTACCAGATTCCCAGCGATCAGGTCGTGGAGCTGGGCCTGCGCGTACGCATCTGAAGGAGCCGTCGCACATGCTGAGCTTTCCACCGTCCGTGCGTGCCCGTTCCTTGCTGCGGCGCTGGTACGCGGCGGTGCATGGCCGACACTGGTTTCCGCACGTGCCGCTGGCATTGGCGATGGCGGTCGCCGGCCTGTTGTTGTTGCAGCTGGACTTCGGCCAGCGGTGGCTGCTCTACGCCGATGCCTTGGTGCGTGGTCGGTTCGATCTGCCGTCGGGGCTGTTGCCACCGTTGCTGATCGGTGGCGGCATGCTCGTCATGGCGTGCGGTCTGCTGCTGCGTTCGCGCCTGGCATGGACCATGGCCCTGCTGCTGATGCTGACCGGGGTCGCGAGCCTGACTTCGCGCCCGCACCCGGGCAGCCACCTGCTGCTGGCCTATTTCGTGCTCGTGCTGCTGGCGCTGTTCGTCGCCTGGCGCCAGTTCGACCGCAGCAGCGTCGCCGCCAGCACGTTGTTCGCGGTCACCTCGATGGCGATGCTGCTGATGTACGCGACCTTCGGTGCCTACTACCTGGGGCAGGAGTTCAAGCCGCCGATCGGCGACCTGGTCACCGCGCTGTACTACGCGCTGGTGACGATGAGCACCGTCGGCTACGGCGACATCACGCCGCAGACCACGGAATCGAAGCTGTTCGCGATCTCGATCATCATCCTCGGCGTCGCGGTGTTCGCCACGTCGCTGACCGCGGTCATCGCGCCGATGGTCGGCACCAGCCTGCGACGCATCATCAACCGCAAGGGGGCGCGCATGAAACGCGAGCGACACTACGTCGTCATCGGCAACGGTTCGCTGGCCGTCAATACCGCTCGCGAGCTGGCACGGCGTGGCCACCCGGTGACGCGGCTGCTGCGCAGGCCGGCCGACGACGCCGACCCGCGCGCCGACGAGATCGACACGGTGATCGGCGACCCGAGCAACAGCCAGGTGCTGACCGAAGCCGGCGTGCACCGCGCCGAAGCGGTGGTGGCGATGATGGTCGACGATTCCGAGAACGCCTTCGTGATCCTGGCGGTGAAAGCGCTCGGCGGCAGCGCGCGCACCGTGGCCGCCGTGAACGACGCCGCCAATCTCGGCCGCGTCAAGCTGGCCCAGCCCGACGTGTTGATCTCGCCGCAGGTGCTGGGCGGCGAGCTGGTCGCCATGTTCCTCAGTGGCGAGGAGGTGACAACCGACTTCTTCATGAAGCACGTCTTCCAGCGCGACCGTCGCTAGCCCGTCGGCTCATCCGTGCCCCGGAATCGCCATCCGCAGCCCCAGGTTGGCCATGATCCAGATCGTTCCGGCGACCATCACGATCAGCAGCACCGACGAGAACACGATCAGCAGCAAGTCCTCGCGCTTGCGCCGCAGGCCGATGTGCAGGAAGAAGCGAAAGTGCACCACCCCCTGCACCA
>DASURM010000447.1:0-2340 GCA_036280035.1 Burkholderiaceae bacterium
CGCGAGCATGCGCTCGCACAGCGCCTGCCACGCCGGCCGCTCCGGCACGTAGAGCACCACCAGATCCTCCGGCGACGGCGGTGCCACGTCGAGCTCGGCGCGATGGGTGAACTCGAAGTGGTAGGCAGCTCCCGGCACGCCGAGCATCACACCGTCGAAGCCTGCATGGCCCTCGAAGCTGCCGAGCAATTCCAGGCCGAGGCCATCGCGGTACATCTGCGACGTGCGCTGCAGGTCGCGCACCGGCTTGGCGATTCGCAGGTGGGATGACGCGATGGAGTTGTTCAACGGCTGCTCAGAAGAAGTACTGGGCCGACGCCTGCACGCGGTTCAGATCCCCGCTGTCGCCGCTGGTGACCTCGCGGCGTGCGTGCAGGAACTCCACGCCGAGGTTGGCCTGCTTCACCGGGCTCCAGATGAGATTGAGGTGCGCCGATTGTGCTTCCTTGTTGACGCTGCCGGCGGTGCCCGCCGGGTTGCTGGAATGCAGCGCCGACAGCGCCAGCGTGCTGCGCAAGGTCGCGTTCCAGTAGTGCCGATACGCCAGCGCCGCCGTCCATTGATTCGGCAGCGACAGGCCGCCGCCGGTGTCGACGATGGCGTCGCTGAAGAAGCCCACGGTGTAGCGCCCGAGCGCATTGCCCTGATAGAGCGAGAACCTCGCATCGTCGAGCGTGCCGATCGGCACGACGCCGTTCACTCCGATGCCGTAGCCCCACTTCGCAGCCTGGCTCGCCGGTGCCGACGCGGAATCCACCCGCAGTTCGCGCACCAGGCCCGCCAGGGTGTACTTGCCCAACGGGGTCGACCACTGCAGGTTGGCCGCCAGGTCCGGCACGCGATCGTCGTCGGCCCGGAACACCGTGCCGTCGGGCAACGAGACCACGCTCTCGGGGTTCTCCAGCGCGATCGCCCACTGCCCGGCGGCCCATGGCGATGTCCATCGCACCTGGGCCTGGCGCGAGAAGATCTCGCCGGCCGGACCGCCGAAGTCGAGCGTTTCGGGATAGGCCGCGGGGTCGGAGAAGGTGGTCCAAGTCTGGCCGGCGAGCAAGTGGCCGAGCGTGCCGTACGCGTGGCGGACGCGCAGGCCGTTGGAGTTGCTCACCGACTCGTTGCCCGAGGTGCCGAAGAGGTCGAACTCGAGATAGGTACCCAGCGTCCCGGAGGAGGTGGGCGTGTCGGTCTTGAGGAACAGGCGCGACTGGCGCGCGTGCAGCTTGATCTGGTTGCGCTCGTTGGCGCCCGCGTTGGGCCCCACCGGGACCGCGCCGGCTTCGTATTCCTGGTCGGCCGTGCTGTTGACCCCTGCGCTCTTGTCGCTGTAGATGGCGTCGAGCTTCACGTAGCCGCCCAAGGTGATCGCGGTGTCGGAATCCGTCAACTTGAACGAGCCCTTGGTCGCAGCCAGCGCGGCGCCCGAGGCATTGGCGTCGTGGCTGGGTGAGCCTTCCGCCCGCTTCTCCTGCTGGGCGACACGGAGTTCGTCGGCGTTGGCTTGTGTGACCAGGCCGAACCCGGCCGATGCGATCGCAAGCCCGACCGCATGCCACCTCGATGGCAATGAATGCATGAGTGTTCCTTTGTGCAACGTGGAGCGCGGCGCGATCGCTCGCGCCGCGCGGTGGCTCGGCCGCCGATCGGGCGGCAGGCGCGGTGGTCAGCGCGCCATCGCGATCGGCGCCGAAGCCGCAGGCATGACCGCAACGGCGCGCATCGGCTCGCGGTATGCATAGCCCTGCTGGTGCAACCGGTTGAGCGGCAGCGCCAGTTCACCGCTGGCGAGCAGGCCACCATCGCGGGCCGCCTCGCGCACTTCGGCCTTGACCTCGGCGCGCGAGCGGCTGGCGACCACGGCCCTCGCCGGGTACGCCCGCGGGTTGACCTCGTTCAGCGGCAGGCCGCTTTCGCCGGCCGCGAGCGTCTCGCCGTTGCGTTGCGCGACGTCCAGCTCGGCCCGTACTTCGGCGCGCGGGCGGCTGCGCAGCATCGTATCGGGCCGCTGCGACTCGGCTTCGCCGTGCATCAGGGTGCCGGCGCGCACGGCGTCGACCAGTTCCTGGCGTTCGCGCGGCGACTGCGCGTGCGCGGCGGCGCCGGCGGCGCCGATCAGCAGCGCGAGTGCGGTCGATTTCAATCTGGCTTGCATGTCATGTCCTTTCGATCGATGCGGGTCCGAACCCTTCGGGCCACGCGGTGCACGACCGCAGCGCCAGCGCCGCGATTCCGCGGCTGTCCGTTGTCCTTGCGTCGAGTAAGGTCGCGGAATAGACGCGGCGGTTGGCGGGTAGAGGCACAGCAACGGCGAACCGCCGAGCCGCCAGAACGGATCCCTCCTTG
>DASURM010000448.1:0-22931 GCA_036280035.1 Burkholderiaceae bacterium
AGCATGCGCGGATCGGGCTTGCTCGCGGTCTCGTCGGCAGTGCGCGTGGCGTCGAACAGCGCCGTCAGCCGCGCCGTCTCGAGCGCGGCGTCGAGGCCGCGCCGCGCCTTGCCGGTGGCCACCGCGATACGCTGGCGCCGCGCCTTCAGTGCCTGCAGCATCTCGAGCGCGCCGGGAAACAGCGTCAGTTCGTGCTGGCGCTCGAAGTAGTGGTGGCGGTAGCGCGCGCCGAGTTCGGGGTAACGCTCCGGCGGCAGCCCCGGCGCGGCGTGCGCGAGCGCGTCCGAGAGCCCCAGGCCGATCACGAACGCGGCCTGCTCGTCGCTCGGCACCGCCACGCCGAGGTCGGCGCACGCCTGCTGGATGCAGCGCACGATCAGCGCCGTCGAGTCGAACAGCGTGCCGTCCCAGTCGAAGGCGATGAGGTCGAAGTGCAGTGTCGATGCGGTCACGGGTGGCAGTTCAATGGGGTTCGCACAGCGCGCCCAGCAGTTTGATGCACTCGGGCGGCAGCGGCGATTCGACTTCGATGCGCTCGCCGCTGCCGGGGTGATCGAAGGCCAGGCGCCGCGCGTGCAGGAACATGCGCGCGAAGCGAACGCCGGCCAGGCTCTCGCCGCGGGCAAACTGCTTGTTCAGCTCGAAGTCGCCGTACTGATCGTCGCCGACGATCGGATGGCCTTCGTGCGCAAGGTGCACGCGAATCTGGTGCGTGCGGCCGGTCTTAATGGTCACGTCGAGCTGCGTGTAGCCTTGAAAGTGTTGCACGACCTTGACCAACGAGATCGAGCGCCGGCCCGCCTCGTCGTCGGCGTCGACCGCGCGCACGCGGCGCTTGCCGTCGGCGGCTTCGAACTTGTGCAGCGCCACGTCGATCACCTTGCGCGACGCCGGCCAGGCGCCAACCACCAGGGCGGCGTAGACCTTGACGGTGGTGCGGGCACGGAACTGCGCCTGCAGCGCCGTCAGCGCGCTGCGCTTCTTGGCCAGCAGCAGCACGCCGGAGGTCTGCCGGTCCAGTCGGTGCACGAGTTCCAGAAAGCGCAACTGCGGCCGCGCGCGTCGCAACTGCTCGATGACGCCGAAGCTGACACCGCTGCCGCCATGCACCGCCACACCCGCAGGCTTGTCCACCGCGATCAGCCAATCGTCTTCATGGAGCACCGGAAACTCGCGCGCCGGCGCGGGAGTCGCGCGCTCGGCCAGCCGCACCGGCGGCACCCGCACCTCGTCACCCGTTGCGAGTCGGGTGTCGGCGCTGGCACGACCGCGGTTGACCCGCACCTCACCCGAACGGATCACTCGATAGACGTGGGTCTTGGGCACGCCCTTGAGCAGCCGCAGCAGGAAGTTGTCGAGCCGTTGCCCGGCGCCGCCCTCGTCCACCTTGACACGCTGCACCGTGGCGCCTCGCAAACGCGGCGCCGCGTCGCCGGCGGCTGGCGCGTCTATAATGCGGCGGACCACTGTCGTGCTGCAAGTGCTTGATTTGCATCGAGTTTACTCGGCACTCGCGCAGAGACGGGGTCGCGCACCGGAACTCGGTGCGCTGTTCAAGGTGATGCAGCGCCGCTGCCCGAATGGAAGGGCCGTCTCCCACAGCGAGACGGCTGCCGGCCGATCGGCGGTGAAAGAACAACGTCGAACAGGCCCTCCCGTGAGTCGGGAAAGAAAAGGTCAAACGCAGCAGGTGCCCGATCGCGGCATCTGCTGCCTCGCTGCGACGCGAAGCGGTCTGCGTCGGTCGCGCCCCACATCCCCTCGATCGGTCCCTGCGCGCCCGGCGCGCAGGTGGCTGTCGGCCGTCACCGCCACAGGCCTCGTGCCCGGCGGTACGCGCCGCCGCGCTGCGGTGGCGCGCGGCCGTGAGGATGCAGGCGCTGCCGCAGGCCCCGAGCGCGTCGCCGCACGCCGCCCCACCGTGGTGATGGTCGCCGCTGCGGCGACCCCTGCGGCCTAGGGCAGTTTCTTCGCCAGGGCTCGTTTCAGCGTTGCTCGTGCATCGAAAGGTCTGACGGTCGCCAAGGCCGCCGGACCGCGCCGAGGTGCGCTCGCCCCCACGAGTGCACCGCTCACAGGAGTGCACATGAAGCGTATGCTGATCAACGCCACCCAGGCCGAGGAGCGCCGGCTGGCGATCGTCGACGGCCAGAAGCTGCTCGACTTCGAGACTGAACTCGAAGGACGCGAGCAGCGCAAGGGCAACATCTACAAGGCCGTGGTGACGCGCGTCGAGCCGTCGCTCGAGGCCTGCTTCGTCGACTACGGCGAGGACCGCCACGGCTTCCTGCCGTTCAAGGAGATCTCGCGCCAGTTCTTCCGCGATGGCGTCGAGGTGAAGAACGCAACCATCAAGGACGCCATCAAGGAAGGCCAGGAGCTGCTGGTGCAGGTCGAGAAGGAAGAGCGCGGCAACAAGGGCGCCGCGCTCACCACCTTCGTGTCGCTGGCCGGCCGCTATCTCGTGCTGATGCCCAACAACCCGCGCGGCGGCGGCGTCAGCCGGCGCATCGAGGGCGAGGACCGCGAGGAGCTGAAGGAGAACCTCGACCAGCTCGACTATCCCAAGGGCATGAGCCTGATCGCGCGCACCGCCGGCATCGGCCGCTCGGCCAGCGAGCTGCAGTGGGATCTGAACTACATGCTCAAGCTGTGGTCGGCGATCGACGAGGCGGCCAAGGCCGGCAAGGGCGCGTTCCTGATCTACCAGGAGAGTTCGCTCGTCATCCGCGCGATCCGCGACTACTTCACCGCCGACATCGGCGAGATCCTGATCGACACCGACGACATCTTCGACCAGGCGCAGCAGTTCATGAACCACGTGATGCCGGAGTCGGCCTCACGAGTCAAGCGCTACCGCGACGACGCGCCGCTGTTCTCGCGCTTCCAGATCGAGCACCAGATCGAGACCGCGTTCTCGCGCACCGTCAACCTGCCGGCCGGCGGCGCGATCGTGATCGACCACACCGAGGCCCTGGTGTCGATCGACGTCAACTCGGCACGCGCCACCCGCGGCGGCGACATCGAGGAGACTGCCACCCGCACCAACCTCGAGGCAGCCGACGAGATCGCGCGCCAGATGCGGCTGCGCGACCTGGGCGGCCTGATCGTCGTCGACTTCATCGACATGGAGGAGAGCAAGAACCGCCGCGAGGTCGAGCAGCGGCTGCGCGACGCGATGCGCCAGGATCGTGCGCGCGTGCAGTTCAGCTCGATCTCCAAGTTCGGCCTGCTCGAGCTGAGCCGGCAGCGCCTGCGCCCGGCGCTCTCGGAAGGCAACCACATCACCTGCCCGCGCTGCAACGGCACCGGCCACATCCGCGACACCGAATCGAGCGCGCTGCAGATCCTGCGCATCATTCAGGAAGAGTCGATGAAGGACAACACCGCCGCGGTGCACGTGCAGGTGCCGGTCGAGGTGACTTCGTTCCTGCTCAACGAGAAGCGCACCGAGATCACCAAGATCGAGCTGAAGCAGCGCGTCACCGTGCTGCTGGTGCCGAACAAGCACCTCGAGACGCCGAACTACAAGCTCGAGCGGCTGCGTCACGACGACCCGCGGCTGGAGAACCTGCAGGCCAGCTACACGATGATCGAGGAGCCCGACGAAGAGGTGTCGATCTCGCGCCGTCGCGATGCCAACGAAAGGGCCAGGGCCAAGCAGGAACCGGTGATCAAGGGCGTGCTGCCCGACCAGCCGGCGCCGATCGCCCCGCCGCGCACGCCCGAGCCGGTCGCGCCGCCGGTGGCCGCCAAGCCGACGCCGGCGGTGCCGATGCGCGCGACGCCCGAGCCCGCGCACAGCGGCTTCAAGGCCTGGCTGAAGAGGCTGTTCGGCGGCGCGCCGGAGTCGGTCGTTGTGCCGCCGGCGGCACCGGCGGCCGAGCCGCTGCGCAAGGAGCGAGACGGCCAGCCCGGCCGCGATGGACGCCGGGGCGAGCGCGGCGAGCGCGGCGAGCGAGGTGGCCGTGGTCGCGGCGGCCGCGGCGGCGATCGCGACGGCCGCGGCGCGAGCCGCGACGCTCGCGATGGTCGCAGCGGTGAGCGCGAGCCACGCGGTGGCGATCGCAGCCGCCGTGGAGACGGCCGCGGCGAAGGGCGCGGGGAAGGACGCGGCGACGAGGCGCGCCGCGGTGGTGGGCGCGAAGGCGGCCGCGAAGCAGGCCGCGACGTCACGCGCGTCGATCAACCGCATGTCGAGGCTCACGCAGGCGCGCCACGCGCCGAGCCGCGCGGCGAGCCGCGCGACGACGCCGGCCAGCGCCGTGGCCAGCGTCCACAGCGCGAGGCACGCCCGGCGGGCGAACCTGCCGCCGCCGCGCCGGCGGCCACCTTCGTCGACACGATTCCGGTCGGGGAAGCCGTCCCCGAAAGCGCTGACGGCGAACGCGAAGGGCGGCGGCGCCGGCGGCGCCGCGGCGGACGACGCGACGATGCGGGCGTGTCCGACTCCTCGCCCCCGGGCAGAGAAGGTCTCGAGGCGATCAACGGTGGCAGTGCCGTTTCGGCGCCGCCAGGGGCGACCGATATCGCGCTCGAACAGGCTCCGGAAGGCGCACGCGCGGACCAGCGCGAACAGTGGACCGGCGAGCACGCGGCCGCCGTGGCCGACATCGCGATCGAGCCGCTCGACGCTGCGCTGCGCGCAGCCGACGGCGCTACCCGCGCCGAGGCGGCGGCGCCGGCGGCCGCGCCCAGGACCGCACCGCCGTCGCTGCCGCAGTTCGATCTGCCGACGCACGAGCTGCAACAGCTGGCCGGCGGCGTTGGCCTGCAGTGGGTGCAATCCGATGCCGACAAGGTGCGCCGCGTGCAGGAGGCCATCGCCGCCGAGGCGAAGCCGGTGCACGTGCCGCGCGAGCGCACGCCGTTGGTGCTGGCCGACGACGGACCGCTAGTGCTGGTCGAGACCCGCAAGGATCTGTCGCAGCTCGCGCTGCCGTTCGAACGGCAGGCGGCAGCTCAGACCCAGGCAGCGCAGTAGGCGAGGAGTTTCGGCCGGGGTCGGCCGCGCTCGCGCGCTGCTTCATTATCAGACCAGCCGATCGAGCGCGTGCCGGTAGCTGCCGGCGTGCATCAGCTCGTCCCAGGCCAGCGGCGCACTGGTCGGCAGCAGCGAAAGCCGCCGCGCCTCGCTCGCCTGGCTGGCTTGCCAGCGACCCTGCGCCAGCGCATCGGCCAGGCCATCGAGAAGCTCATCGACCGCGGCACCGCCATCGAGCGACTGCTTGCACAGCAGCACCATGTCGCAGCCGGCCTGCAGCGCGGCCACCGCGGCGTCGGTGTAGCTCAGCTCGCGCCCATCGAGCCGGCGCGCGCCGGCCATGCTCAGGTCGTCGCTGAAGATCGCGCCATCGAAGCGCAGCCGGCCGCGCAGGATCTCCTGCAGCCAGCGGCGCGAGAAACCCGCCGGGCGACCGTCGACCTTCGGGTACACCACGTGCGCGGGCATCACGCTGGCCAGGCTGGTCGACAGCCACGCATAGGGCGCCGCGTCGTCGGCGAGCAGTGCCTCGAGACTACGGCGGTCGACCGGCAGGTCGACGTGGCTGTCGGCCGCCACGTGCCCGTGACCAGGAAAGTGCTTGCCGCAGTTGGCCATGCCAGCGCGCAGCAGACCGTGCATCAGGCTCTTGGCCAGCAAGCCGACGACGCGCGGGTCGCGGTGGAACGCGCGATCGCCGATCACGGTGCTGCCGCCATGGTCGAGGTCGAGCACCGGCGTGAAGCTGAGGTCGACGCCACAGGCGCGCAGCTCGGCGCCGAGCACCATGCCGACCGCGGTGGCCACGTCGGTGGCGTGCATCGCATCGCGCATCCACAGCTCGCCGAGTGCGCGCATCGGCGGCAGCACGGTGAAACCGTCGCTGCGGAAGCGCTGCACGCGCCCGCCTTCGTGATCGACGCAGATCAGCAGGTCGGGCCGCAATGCCTTGGCCTCGGCGGTCAGCTCGGTCAGCTGGCGGCGATCGCGCCAGTTGCGCGCGAACAGGATCAGTCCGCCGGTCAGCGGATGCTGCAGGCGGCGCCGGTCGTCGGCGTCGAGCACGAGGCCGGCCACATCGAGCACGACCGATGCGTGTGCGTTCATGGTATAGACACCTTCTCGACCACCACGAACGCGGTGGCCATGTTGGCCTCGTCGCTGACGCTGACGAAGGCGCGCAGCTGCCGCTGCGCGAACCATTGCGCAAGCTCGCCGTGCAGCCGGATTTCGGGCTTGCCGCCGGGCGCGTTGATGACCTCGCAGGCGCGCCAACTCATCGGCGAGCGCATGCCCAGGCCGACGGCTTTGGAGAATGCCTCCTTGGCCGCGAAGCGCGTCGCCAGGTAGCTCAGGCCGCGGCGTGCGACGCGCCCGCGCCGTGCCTCGAAGACCTGCATCTCGTCGGACCCCAGCACGCGCTGCGCGAAGCGATCGCCGTGGCGCTGCAGGGCCGCGGCGATGCGCGCGATGTCGCACACATCGGTGCCGATGCCGACGATCATCGCGCGCCGGCCGGCTGCGCCAGCTGGACGCAGCGCTGGTACTCGCGCACCGTACGCTCGAGGCCCAGCTCCAGCGCATCGGCGACCAACGCGTGGCCGATCGACACCTCGAGCACCCCGGGCACGGCGCGCAGGAAATCGCTGAGGTTGTCGCGGTTCAGGTCGTGGCCCGCGTTGACGCCGAGCCCCAGCGCCTGTGCCGCCTGCGCGGCGGCGGTGTAGCGCGCCAGCACGGCAGCCTGCTCGGGCGCGCCGTGGGCCCGGGCGTAGGCTTCGGTGTACAGCTCGACGCGGTGCACGCCGAGTTCGGCCGCATGCGCCATCGCCTCCGGCAGCGGGTCCATGAACAGACTGACGCGCACGCCGAGCGCACGCGCCTCAGCCACCAGCGGGCGCAGCCGCTCGCTGTCGGCCGGCAGATCCCAGCCGTGGTCGGAGGTGAACTGCTCGGCGCTGTCGGGTACCAGCGTGCACTGCTGCGGCCTCAGCTCGCGGACGAACTGCATCAGGTTGTGCGTCGGGTTGCCCTCGATGTTGTACTCGGCATGGGGCCACTGTCGCAGCAGCGCCGCCAGGTCGTGCACGTCGCGGGCGCGGATGTGGCGCTCGTCGGGCCGCGGGTGCACGGTGATGCCCTGCGCGCCGGCCAGCAACGCCACGCGTGACAGCGCGACCACGTTCGGAATGTCGAGATGCCGCGAATTGCGCAGCAGCGCGATCTTGTTGACGTTGACCGACAGCGCGGTGCGCGCATCGCGGGCGAACGCTTCGGGGGCAACCAGCGGATTCATCGTCTCGGTAAAGCGGCGGCCTCGAGCAGGCGTTGCGAGTCGCGGACCACCTGCCGCGTGCGCAGCGGACTACCCCCCAGATGATAGTGAAGCTGGCTGCGCAGCTGCGGCTTGAGCGCCTGCAACTCGCGCGCGCACACCGCGTGCAGTTCCTGCAGTGCGGCTCCACCGGCCGGCGGTGCGGCCCAACTGCCCAGCGCGGCTGCCAGCTCGAGACAGGCCGCACCCGACAGCGCCGCCTCGCCCGCCGCCGCCTCGACCAGGCCTTGCTCGGCGCGCAGCGCGTAGCGGCCACCGGGCAACACCGGCCGTTGGGTGAGCGTGGTGCAGCCGAATTCGGGCAGCACACCGGTCTCGCGCAACAGCAGCAGTTCGAACGCGCGCAGGGCGGCCTCGCTGCGCAACTCGCCGTCGCCGAGGCCGTGCAGCGTCACCTCATAGGCATCGAACAGCCGCGGGTGCGGATCGTCGCGTGCCAGCATCCGCAACAGCAACTCGTTGAGGTAGAAGCCGGCGAACCAGCCGGCGCCGCGCAGGTCGACTACTTCGCCGCCGCCCCATTCGGCACTGCGCAGCGTGCGCACCTCGGCGCCGTCGCCGCGGCTGCGCACGAACTGCACCAGCACCGGCTGGAACGGCATCAGCACCGCGCGCAGGTGCGAGGTCGGCCGCTTCGCCCCTTTGGCCACCGCGGCCAGGCGGCCGGCGTCGCGCGCGAACAACTCGATGATCAGGCTCGATTCGCTCCAGTCGTAGCTGTGCAGCACGAAGGCCGCCTGCCCGGCGCCTGCGGCCCGCCGAGCGCCTCCGCCCGCGGCGGCGGTACTGGTGGTGTCGGGGCCCGTCATTCGGACCCCCTTGGGCGCTGCGCGCCCCTCCCCCCAAGGGGGAGCGACAACCGCCACAGGCGGTTGCGGCGCAGGCTCACATCGCGCAGCGATGTGAAGGCGCGGAGCGCCGGCGGCAGCCAACGCCTTCGGAGCGGCCGCGCGGCGCTCATCGGATGCCGTAGCTGCGCAGGTGGCGCTCGTCGTCGGCCCAGCCCGAGCGCACCTGCACCCACAACGCCAGATGCACCCGGGCGTCCAGCAGTTGCTGCAGTTCGTGCCGCGCCTCGGTGCCGATGCGCTTGAGCCGCTCGCCGCCGGCGCCGATCACGATGCCCTTGTGCGCGTCGCGCTCGACGACGATGGTGGCGGCAATGTGCAGCTCGCGCCGGGCGCCGTGCGACCGTGTGCCCGCCTCGCCGCCTTGCCACTCCTCGAAGCGGTCGAGCACGACGGTGGAGGTGTACGGCAGTTCGTCGCCGGTGAGACGAAACAGCTTCTCGCGCACGATCTCGGTGGCCAGGAAGCGCTCGTTGCGGTCGGTCAGCGCCTCGGCGTCGTGCTGCCATGCTCGCTGCGGCAGGTAGGGTTCGATGATGTCGAGCAGCCGCTCGACGTCGGCTGTCCGGGTTGCCGACATCGGCACGTACTCGGCGAAGGCGTGCTGCTGCGGCAGCGCCTGCAGCCAGGGCAGCAGGTCGGCGCGGCGGCGCACCGCATCGAGCTTGTTGGCCACCAGGATCGCCGGCAACCGCTCGGGCAGCAGCGCGGCAACCTGCCGGTCTTCGCGGTCGAATCGGCCGGCTTCGACCACCATCAGCGCGAGGTCGACGTCGGCCAGCGAGGTGCGCACCGCGCGGTTCAGGTTGCGGTTGAGTGTCTGTGCGTGTCGGGTCTGGAAGCCTGGTGTGTCGACGAACACGAACTGCGCCGCACCGCGCGTGCGCACGCCGACGATGCGGTGGCGCGTGGTTTGCGCCTTGCGCGACGTGATGCTGATCTTCTGGCCGACCAGCGCGTTGAGCAGTGTCGACTTGCCGACGTTGGGCTTGCCGACGATCGCCACCGTGCCACAGCGCGTGCCTGCGCCGGTGTTCACGTCAGGAGCGGAGCGGACCGCCCGGTCGGTCGCTGGCCTTCAACGCGTCGAGCAGGCGGCGCGCGGCCTCCTGCTCGGCCGCACGACGCGAGCGGCCATGGCCGATTTCGGCCAGCGACAGTGCCGGGATCTCGCATTCGACCTCGAAGGTCTGCGCGTGCGCCTGGCCGGTGGTGCCGACGATGCGGTAGCTGGGCACCGCGATGCGGCGCGCCTGCAGCCACTCCTGCAGCTCGGTCTTCGCATCCTTGGTCCAGGCGTTTGCCTCGCCGGCGGCGATCACGTCGCCGAACAGTCGCCGCACCAGTTCGAGCGCACGATCGAACCCGCCGTCGAGGTAGGCGGCGCCGATCAGCGCCTCGACGGCATCGGCCAGGATCGACGGCCGCTGCGCGCCGCCGCCGCGCGCCTCGCCCTCGGACAGCCGCATCACTTCGGGCAGGCCGAGTGCCAGCGCGGTGCGGTGCAGGCTCTCCTCGCGCACCAGGTGAGCCCGCACCCGCGTGAGGTCGCCCTCGTCGGAGCCGCCGAAGCGCTCGAACAGCAGGCTCGACACCGCCAGGTTGAGTACCGCGTCGCCGAGGAACTCCAGGCGCTCGTTGTGGTCGGCCCCGAAGCTGCGATGGGTGAGCGCACGCGTCAGCAGCGCCTGCTCGGAGAAGTTGGTCCCCAGGCGCTTCTGCAGCGCGTCGAGCCGCGGGTCCATGTGTTCAGCGCGATCGGCCTTCGTACTTGATCAGCAGGTAGACCGGCGAGATCAGCTCGAGCTCCTTGTCGTACGCGAAGCGGATCACGATCTTGTCGTTTTCCTTGGTGATGTCGAGGTCCTTGCCCGAGATCGACGAGATCGAGTACTCGATGTCCTTCTGCTTGTCGAACTGCTGGCGGATCTCGCCCACCGTGGTCGGATTGGAGGCGGCGATCTTGTCGACCGCGCGCTGGATCGTGAAGTACTCGTTCAGCGTCGGCAGCACCCGAATCCCGACGTAGGCCAGAAAGCCGATGACGATGGCCCAGAACAACAACCCGATCAGGCTGATGCCGCGTTGCGCCGCCAGCCGACGCGAAGAACCCATGCCAGACCCCTTTCCCGCCCTCGTCATTGGAAGGAACCGATGCGCCGGAGGTTACCGAAATTCATCCAAACGAAGAAGGCCTTGCCGACGATGTTCTCGTCGGGCACGAAGCCCCAGAACCGCGAGTCCTGCGAATTGTCGCGGTTGTCGCCCATCATGAAGTAGTGGCCTGCGGGAACCTTGCACACCACGCCCTCGGCCGAGTAGCGACAGTTCTGCGCGTACGGGAAGTGCCGCGACTCGCCCCCGCCGTAGTACGCAGTGCGCTGCGGGTCGACCAGGATGCGATGTTCGACCGCACCCAGCGACTCCAGGAACTGCGGGTAGTAGCGCCGCGTCTCGTCGTCGTAGTACTCGCCCAGCGGCTTGACGGGCACCAGCTTGCCGTTGATGGACAGGCGCTGGTTGAGGTAGGCCACCTCGTCGCCCGGCACGCCGACCACGCGCTTGATGTAGTCGACCCGCGGATCGACCGGGTAGCGGAACACCACCACGTCGCCGCGCTGCGGGTCGTGGTTGGCGATGATCTTCTTGTTGATCACCGGCAACCGTATGCCGTAGTGGTACTTGTTGACCAGGATCAGGTCGCCCACCGTCAGCGTGGGAACCATCGAGCCCGACGGGATCTTGAACGGCTCGAACAGGAAAGAGCGCAACAGGAAGACGAGCAGGATCACCGGGAACAGACCGGCGGTCCAGTCGAGCCACCACGGCTGCGCCAGCACGCGCTGCCGGGCCTCCTGCAGATTGCCGTCGACCTGCGTGATGCCCTGCGTCGCCAGCGCGGTGCGCCGCTGTGCATGCTGCGTCTCCACCGCGGCGGCGGCCGCCTCGCGCGCCGGCTTGAAGTGGAAGCGCTCGGCCAGCCAGTAGCCGAAGGTGACGACCGTGAGCACGAACAGCAGCAGCGAGAAGTTGCCGATCCACTGGTCGGCGTACCAGCCGCCGAGGTAGACGGCCAGCACGGCGTACAGGATCGCGGTCAATGCACTCATGAAGCGTGGCAATCGGGTCTTGGGAGGTGGGCGCCGTCGGGGCGCATGCGGCCGGCCGATGAACGCGCGATCAGTCGTCGACCTGCAGGATGGCCAGGAAGGCCTCCTGCGGCACCTCGACGGTCCCGATCTGCTTCATGCGTTTCTTGCCTGCCTTTTGTTTTTCGAGCAGCTTGCGCTTGCGCGTGATGTCGCCCCCGTAGCATTTTGCCAGCACGTTCTTGCGCAGCGCCTTGACGTCTTCGCGCGCGATGATGTGTGCGCCGATCGAGGCCTGAATGGCCACGTCGTACATCTGCCGCGGGATGATCTTGCGCATCTTGGCCACCACCTCGCGGCCGCGGTACTGGCTCTGGCTGCGGTGCACGATGATCGACAGCGCGTCGACTCGATCGCCGTTGATCAGCATGTCGACCTTGACGACGTCGGCAGCCCGGTATTCCTTGAACTCGTAGTCCATCGACGCGTAGCCGCGCGACACCGACTTCAGCTTGTCGAAGAAGTCGAGCACGATCTCGGCCAGCGGCAGTTCGTAGGTCAGGTGCACCTGGCGGCCGTGGTACGACATCTGCATCTGGATGCCGCGCTTCTGGTTGGCCAGCGTCATCACCGGACCGACACTGTCCTGCGGCATGTACAGGCGCACCGTGACGATCGGCTCGCGTATTTCCCGCGTGCGCCCGGGGTCGGGCATCTTCGACGGGTTCTCCACCCGCAGCACGGTGCCATCGTTCAGCTCGACCTCGTAGACCACCGACGGCGCGGTGGTGATCAGATCCTGGCCGAACTCGCGCTCGAGCCGTTCCTGCACGATGTCCATGTGCAGCAGGCCGAGGAAGCCGCAGCGGAAGCCGAACCCCAGCGCCTGGCTGACCTCGGGCTCGAAGCGAAGCGAGCTGTCGTTGAGCTTGAGCTTGTCGAGCGCGTCGCGCAGCGATTCGTACTCGCTCGCTTCCACCGGATACAGCCCGGCGAACACCTGCGGCTGGATCTCCTTGAAACCGGGCAGCGGCTGAGCAGCCGGGCCGGCGTTGTTCGGCAGCTTCTTCTCCAGCGTCAGCGTGTCGCCCACCTTGGCGTGGTGCAGTTCCTTGATGCCGGCGACCACGAAGCCGACCTCGCCCGCTCGCAGCACGTCACGCGGCTGCGACTTCGGCGTGAACACGCCGAGTTGCTCGATGCCGTAGCAGGCGTCGGTGGCCATCAGCCGGACGCGCTCGCCCTTGGCCAGCGAGCCGTCGACCACCCGCACCAGCATCACGACGCCGACGTAGTTGTCGAACCAGCTGTCGATGATCATCGCGCGCGGCGGTCCTTCGGGCTGCCCGCGAGGCGGCGGCATGCGGTGGATCACCGCCTCGAGGATCTCGTCGAGTCCCATGCCGGTCTTGGCCGAGCAGGGAATGGCGTGGCTGGCATCGATGCCGATCACGTCCTCGATCTCGGCGCGGGCGGCGTCGGGATCTGCCTGCGGCAGATCCATCTTGTTGAGCACCGGCACCACCTCGACGCCCAGTTCGAGCGCCGTGTAGCAGTTGGCCACTGTCTGCGCCTCGACGCCCTGGCTGGCATCGACCACCAGCAGCGCGCCCTCGCAGGCCGACAGCGAACGGCTGACCTCGTAGCTGAAGTCGACGTGCCCCGGCGTGTCGATCAGGTTGAGGTCGTAGGTTTCCCCGTTTCGCGCGGTGTATCGAAGCGCTGCGGTCTGCGCCTTGATGGTGATGCCGCGCTCGCGCTCCAACTCCATCGAGTCGAGCACCTGCTCGGCCATCTCGCGATCGCTCAACCCCCCGCAGCGCTGGATGATCCGATCGGCCAACGTGCTCTTGCCGTGGTCGATGTGGGCGATGATCGAGAAATTCCGGATGTGGTCCATGCAATCAGATCGGCAGCCACGCGCGCTCAGGAGTCACAGCGGCGCCGCCGCTGCGTTGGAGGCTCACATCGCGCAGCGATGTGAAGGCCCGAAGGGCCGTGCCGCAAACAAAAAAAAGGCACGTCCAAGAGATGACGCGCCTTCCAACAAAACGTATGGCAACTGCTTGTTGGGCTTTCATTGTAGCCAAAAGGACCCTGCGCGAAGCCGCGCCAATGCTTGATTTCCGCTCGTTGCGGGGGGCCAACATGGCAATCTCATCAACAGCTTACCCACAGACCTGCTTCGCGCCGCAGCGATCAACGACGAACCGGCCAATGCGGCGACAGCCGCCGGCAAAACCGGCCAGATCCGGTGGATTGCCGGTCCCGGTCAATACAATCCCCGCCCCAAGAGCGATAGCTAGAACTCACTCCCCGGTTCGATGTCGGGGTGTCCGGCGCGTTCGCATGCTCGGCGCGGGTGACCCAGGGCCCGCCGAATCCCGCAATGCTGAACGTCGGCACGCCTTCTCCTACTGTTGCGCAGGGATTAACAGCCGCCGGCCCGGCTACCGCCCGGGCCGGATCACCAGGTAGCTGACGTATTCGCCGCGCCGCACCATCACGCTGACGGCGCGCGACTTCTCCGCTTTGGCCGCGATCGAAAGGAACTGCTTGAGATCGGTCACCTCTGTGTTGTCGATGGCGAGGATCACGTCGCCCTCTTGCAAGCCTGCGCGAGCCGCCGCGCCCTCGACGGCGTCGACTCGCACGCCGCCCTTGATCTTGAGCTCTCGCTTCTGCGCGTCGGTGAGCTCCGACACCATCAGGCCGAGCACGCTCTTGCCCTGCGCGCTGCTCGCTCCGGACTCCGCCTGCGCGACGCGAGTCGGCCGATCGGCTTCGAACTCACCCACCGTAACCAGCAGGTCGCGCGTCGCGCCGCGCCGATACACCTGCAGCGACGAGCGGCTGCCAGGCTTGGTGTCGCCGATGATGCGCGGCAGATCCACCGACTTGTCGACCGCCTTGCCGTCGACCTTGACGATGATGTCGCCCGCCTCGATACCGGCCTTGTCGGCCGGACCGCCGGCTTCGACGCCCTGCACCAACGCGCCCATCGGCTTGCCCAGCCCGATCGCCTCGGCGACCTCCTTGGTGACCGGCGCGATCGTGACCCCGATGCGCCCGCGGATCACGCGGCCGTTGGCGCGCAGCTGATCGGCCACGCGCATCGCCTCGTCGATCGGGATCGCGAACGAGATGCCCATGAAGCCACCGGAGCGGCTGTAGATCTGCGAGTTGATGCCGATCACCTCGCCGCGCATGTTGAGCAGCGGCCCGCCGGAGTTGCCGGGGTTGATCGCCACGTCGGTCTGGATGAACGGCAGGTAGTCGCCGGTGTCGCGCTGCTTGGCGCTGACGATGCCGGCTGTCACCGTGTTCTCGAGGCCGAACGGCGAACCGATCGCCATCACCCACTCGCCGACCTTGAGCTTGCCGACGTCGCCGATGCGCACGGCCGGCAAACCGGTGGCCTCGATCTTCACCACCGCGACGTCGGTACGCTTGTCGAAGCCGACGATCTTGGCCTTGAACTCGCGCTTGTCGGTGAGCGTGACCAGCACTTCGTCGGCACCGTCGACCACGTGCGCGTTGGTCATCACGTAGCCGTCGGCGGTGAGGATGAAGCCCGAGCCGACGCCGCGTTGCTGCGGCTCGTCGTTGCGTGGGCCGCGACGCGGATCGGGGCGGCCCGGCATCGGGATGCCGAAGCGACGGAAGAACTCCTCGACGCTCGGGTCGACGCCGCTGCCGGGAGCGACGCGGCTTCGCTCGAGGGTGCGGATGTTGACGACCGACGGACTCCACTTCTCCGCCAACTCGGTGAAGTCGGGCAACTGGCCCTGGGCATGCGCACTCGCGGCGGCCATCCAGCCGCCGCTGCCGAGGCACAGCGCCAGCGCGATCGTGGCCACACGGCGGCGCAGGTCGAGAACCGAAGGGAGAGAACGCATGCAAGACCTCATACTGAACCTGGCTGCCCGGATGAGGGCAGCCCAGCGAAAAACAAGCGGATTCTGGCGCCTGTGCGCCCGGATCAGCGGCGCTGCTCCAGCGCCGACGAGAACAGCTCTACGGTGGCCATCGGAACGTCGCCCATCGCGGTGATCCACCAGTCGCCGGAGCGGCTCATCACCGTGTGCGTGGCGCCCAGGCTGGTGGCCACGGGCTTGTGGCGCTGCGAGTCGTAAGGCTCGACGAACACCGAGACGTGGGTCAACCCATCGGAGAACACGGCCATCAGCACCGGGCTGCCGGCGGTGGTCGGCGGCTCCTCCAGCGCGCCGAGTTCGCGGCGCACGCACCCGACGAGCTGAAACCCGGGCACCGGGCGGGCCACCGCCCAGCCCTCGGCCTCCAGCTTGGTTCGCGTGGCCGCCGGGCGGACGATGCGGAAACCGTCGAGCTTGCGCATCGCCTGCAGCACCCGCTGCGGGTTCGGCTTGGCGCCGATCGTCACGTCGGAGAACGAGGCCGACTCGATCACCTCGCCGCGCGCGCCCAGCACGTCGGCGCGCAGCATCAGGCCGCTGGAGCGCTCGGCCCAGAGGCGTTGCGCGAAGCGATGTGCGTCGCGGGGCTTGAACATCAGCACCTGCGCGTCGTAGCCAGCCACCCGCTCGCTGCCGAGCATGCGCAGTTCGTAGGAATCGTCGGAAACGCCCGGCGGCAGACCGGGAAACTCGGGCATCGCCAAGCGTTGCTCGATCACCGCCAGCCGCGCGCGCGGCCACATGGTCTGCGTGATGCCGTTGTGCCGCAACACCAGGCGCGCCTCGCCGTCGAGCGCGTCGATGCGCTCGTAGTGCTGGTTGCCGTCGTTGAAGTGCGCCACCCGCGAACTCGACACCACGCCGGCCGCGCTGGACACGAGCGTGCCCTGGTAGTTCAACGTGGCCGCGGCCCGCTGCACGCGCACCATCCACGAGCGCACGTCGCTGGGCCTCTCACCGCCGCCCGGTGCGACGCTTTGCGCGTGCGCGGGCCCCGCGACGACCACGCCCAGGGCCCACAGGCAACCGGCGAGCGAGCGGCGCAGGCCGATCACCGATCCTCCAGCACGATGGTGTCGACGGTACGCACCACACCACCGGGCATCTGCAGCGAGGTACCGGTCGCGCTCTGCCGATGGGCCGCAAAGTAGCGGCTCAACCTGGCGTCGCGGATCAGGCGTCCGTTCACCTGTTGAAGCGGCAGCGCCGCTGCGGGCGCCACCACCATCTGCGCCCCCGCCGGCGTCGCCACCACCGGCTGCGCGGCAACCTGAACCGCGTCATCCGAAGTCGGCGCGGTCCGCAACACGACGACCAAGCCGGCGACCGCCGCCACGCCGGCGGTGGCCACCATCGGCGTCGCCCACGTCCGCAAGCGCTCCATGAGCGTGGGCCCGCGCGGACGCAGCACCGCCGGCTCGCGCGCCAGTCGCGCGCGCAGCGCCGACAGAAACGCCGCATCGTGCGGGGCGCTATGCGCCAGCTCGCGCGAGCGCAGCACGTCGCCGATCAATTGATACTGACACCAGCGCTCGCGCGCTGCGGCCTGCTCGGCCCACAGCGTCAGGCAGCGCTCCTGCAGGTCGGCCGCGGCTTCGCCGTCGGCCAGCGCGGACAGCGCCACCCATGGTTCGTCACTCTCTTGCAGAGAGGGATCGGATGAATCGTCAGACATCTTCGCTCCAATGTTCCAACTCGGGCTCACCAGCGCTCCCCCTCGCGCGTGCCCAGCAACGGACGCAACCTGGTTGCGATCGCTTCCCGCGCGCGAAAGATCCGCGACCGCACGGTGCCGATCGGGCAGTTCATCACGTCGGCGATCTCTTCATAGCTCAACCCTTCGATCTCGCGCAAGGTGATTGCCTGCCTAAGGTCTTCCGACAAGGCGTCGATGGCCGCGTTGACGGTGGCGGCAATCTCCTTGCTCGCCAGCAGCGCCTCGGGGGTCTCGCCGTCGCTTAGTTCGTGGTCGTTGCGGTAAGTTTCGTCGTCCTCCCCCGCACGTGCGCGTGCGGATTCGGTGGAAACCGGGTCACGCTTGAGTTCGACCAGGGCCTTCTTGGCCGTATTGACGGCGATCCGGTAGAGCCACGTGTAAAAAGCGCTCTCGCCCCGGAACTGCGGCAGCGCCCGGTAGGCGCGGATGAAAGTCTCCTGGGCGATGTCGTACACCAGATCCCCATCGCGCACCATGCGCGAGATCAGCCGCTCGATGCGCCGCTGGTACTTGACCACCAACATCTCGAAGGCGCGCGCGTCACCCTGCTGCGCGCGATCCACCAACGCGCGGTCGGCATCATGCGGGTTCATGCCCCGACGCCCTCATCGCCGCCCGGCAGCACGCCGGCCGCACCGGGGGCGAACAGCGTGGCGCGCAGCGCGTGCCACGACGGCCCTGCCCGGCGGCGGCCGACCGCGAGCCAACTCACGCGGCCGCCGCCAGCCGGCGCAAAACGCAGCAGCAGCCAGCTTCCGAGGTCGATCCGGGCCTGCACCCGGCCCGCGATGGGCGGCCCCGCCGGCAAGGTCAGCGACCAGCGCCCCTGCTGCCAGGCGAGCCTGGCCGGCGTGCGGGGCGCAGAGCGCCAGCCGATCAGACCGCCCGCCAGCGCGGCACCTGCTGCCAACGCCAGCCACGCCGCAGGGCCGTAGCCTGCCGGCCCGGCCAGCGCGTCGACATGCGACCAGGCCCAGGCTGCGAACATCGCCGCGCAGGCGCCGCCCAACAGCGTCAGCACAACGCGCTCTTCGCGGGCGGGCACGATGTGCAGCTCGAACGCCGGCGCCACGCTCATGGCCGGCTGCGCTGGAGCGCGCTCAGACGCGACGCAACACCAGGGTACCGTTGGTGCCGCCGAAGCCGAAGTTGTTCTTCGCCGCCGCGTCGATGCGCATCTCGCGCGCCTCGTTGGCGCAGTAGTCGAGATCGCATTCGGGATCCTGGTTGAAGATATTGATCGTCGGCGGCGCCATCTGGTGGTGCAGCGCCAGCACAGTGAACACGGTCTCTATACCCCCTGCGCCGTCCAGGAGGTGTCCGGTCATCGACTTGGTCGAGCTGACCACCATCTTCTTCGCATGCTCGCCGAACGCCTGCTTGATGGCCGACGTTTCGTTGACGTCGCCCAGCGGCGTGGAGGTGCCGTGCGCGTTGAGGTACTGGACCTGGGTCGCGTCGAGGCCCGCGTTGCGCAGGGCAGCGAGCATGGCACGGCGCGGGCCGTCGGTGTTGGGGGCGGTGATGTGGCCGGCATCGGCGCTCATGCCGTAACCGACCAGTTCGGCGTAGGCCCTGGCGCCGCGCGCCTTCGCATGCTCGTATTCCTCGAGCACCACGACGCCTGCGCCCTCGCCGAGCACGAAGCCGTCGCGATCCTTGTCCCACGGGCGCGACGCGGTGGCCGGGTCGTCGTTGCGCGTCGACAGCGCGCGCATCGCCGCGAAACCGCCGACGCCCAGCGGCGATACCGCCGCCTCGGTGCCGCCGGCGACCATCACGTCGGCGTCGCCATACTCGATCAGCCGTCCGGCTTCGCCGATGCAGTGCAACCCGGTCGTGCAGGCGCTGACCACCGAAAAGTTGGGGCCCTTGAAACCGAAGCGCATCGACACATGACCCGCCACCATGTTGATGATGGTGCCCGGGATGAAGAACGGCGAAATGCGCCGCGGCCCGCGCGCGGCCACCTCGGCATGGGTGTCCTCGATCATCGGCAGCCCGCCGATGCCGGAGCTGACGATGCAGCCGATGCGATCGGCACGCTCCTCGCTCAGCGCGTCGCCGGCGGGCAGGCCCGCATCCTTCACCGCCTGCACGGCCGCCGCCACGCCGTAGTGGATGAAGGTGTCCATGTGCCGCGCTTCCTTGGCCGGGATGTAGTCCTCGGCCTTGAAGTCGCTCACCTGCCCCGCGATGCGGCAGGAGAAGGGTGCAGCGTCGAAGCGCGTGATCGCGCTCACCCCCGAGCGCCCGGCCAGCACGTTCGACCAGGCTTGCTCGACCGAATTGCCCACCGGACTGATCAGCCCGAGGCCGGTGATGACGACGCGGCGGCGCGACATCGTGGCAACTGGCTAGGCCTTCTGGTGCTTGGTGGCGTAGTCGACCGCCAGTTGGACCGTGGTGATCTTCTCGGCCTCTTCGTCCGGGATCTCGATGCCGAACTCGTCCTCGAGGGCCATCACCAGCTCCACGGTGTCGAGCGAATCGGCGCCCAGATCGGCCACGAAGGCCTTCTCGTTGGTCACATCCGATTCGGGCACGCCAAGCTGCTCGGCGATGATCTTCTTGACGCGTGCTTCGATATCGCTCATGACTCCTCCAGGAGTTGCAACAAACAGCGGCTGATTCTACGGCCTCGATCCGCGAGGCCAGCGCCAGCCGCAAGGCAGTCCGCAGGGGAGCGCCTTGCGCGGATTCAGGCCATGAACATGCCGCCGTTGACGTGCAGTTGGGTGCCGGTGATGTAGCCGGCGCCCGGCGACGCGAGAAAGACCACCGCCGCCGCCACGTCGTCCGGTGTCCCCAGGCGCGCGAGCGGCACCTGCGCCAGCAGCGCCTGACGCTGGGCCTCGGTGAGGGCATCGGTCATGTCGGTGGCGATGAAGCCCGGAGCGACGCAGTTCACCGTGATGTTGCGGCTGGCCAGCTCGCGCGCCAGCGCTCGCGTGAGGCCGGCCACGCCAGCCTTGGCCGCCGCGTAGCTGGCCTGCCCCGCGTTGCCTGCCGCGCCGACCACCGACGTGATGTTGACGATGCGGCCGAAGCGCTGCTTCATCATCGGCCGCATCACCGCGCGGCACAGCCTGAACACCGCATGCAGGTTGGTCTCCATCACGGCCGACCAATCGTCGTCCTTCATGCGCATCGCCAGGGTGTCGCGAGTGATGCCGGCGTTGTTGACCAGCACGTGCAAGCCGCCGTCGCCCTTGACGATGGCATCGACCAGCGCATCGCCGGCCGCCGGGTCGTCGACGTTGAGCACCGCGCCGCGGCTGCCTGCCGGCGCCGAGTGAGCCTGCAGCGCTTCGGTGATGGCCGCAGCGCCCGCCTCGGTGGTGCCGGTGCCGACGACCCGCAAGCCCTGCGCCGCCAGCGCCAGTGCGATCGCACGCCCGATGCCGCGCGAAGCGCCGGTGACCAGCGCGACTCGAGGCGACGCGACTTCGCTCATGCCAGCAACCCCATCGCCTCGCGCAGCGACGGCGGATCGAACACGCCGGCTGCCACGGCCTCGGCATCGATGCGCTTGACCATCCCGGTCAGCACTTTGCCGGGGCCGCACTCGAGCACGTGCGCCAGGCCACGGCCGCGCAGCGCCCGCACCACCTCGACCCAGCGCACCGGGCCGTACGCCTGGCGCACCAGCGCATCGCGAATCGCCGCCGGCTCGCCGGCCGCCGCGACGTCGATGTTGTTGACCACGGCGATGCGCGGCGGCGCGACCGCCACCGCCGCCAGCCGCTCGCGCAGCGCCTCGGCCGCGGGCCGCATCAGCTCGCAATGGAAAGGCGCCGACACCGCGAGCGGCAAGGCCCGCTTCGCGCCCATGCCCTTGAGCACCTCGCAGGCCCTGTCGACCGCCGCCTTGGCGCCGGAGATCACCGTCTGCTTCGGATCGTTGAAGTTCGCCGCCGACACCACGCCGCCCGCTTCGCGAGCAGCCCGCGCACAGCCTTCGACCACTGCGGCCGGCTCAAGGCCGAGGATCGCCGCCATCGCGCCGGCACCCACCGGCACCGCCTGCTGCATCGCCTGCGCGCGAAAGCGCACCAGCGGCAGCGCATCGGCGAGCGCGAGCGCACCGGCGGCCACCAGCGCGGTGTACTCGCCCAGCGAATGCCCGGCCAGCGCAGCCGGCTCGGGCCCGCCTTCGGCGCGCCAGGCGCGATAGCACGCGATGCCCGCGGCCAGCATCACCGGCTGCGTGTTGGTGGTCAGCTCGAGCGCCTGCGCCGGGCCTTCGCGGATCACGCGACCGATGTCTTCGCCGAGCGCCTGCGCGGCTTCGGCCAGCACCTCGCGCACCGCCGGATGGTCGCCCCAGGCGTCGAGCATGCCGACGCTCTGCGCGCCCTGCCCCGGAAAGACGAATGCGAACGGCTTCATGCCATCAGTCGGCGCCGGGCCGCTCCCAAGCCGACTGAGCGCCCCCTTGGGGGGCAGCGAACGAAGTGAGCGTGGGGGTCACTTTCTCGGTCAGAAGTCGAACAGCACCGCACCCCAGGTGAAGCCGCCGCCGACGCCTTCGAGCATCACGGTGTCGCCGCGCTTGACGCGCCCGTCCTTGCAGGCGACGTCGAGCGCCAGCGGGATCGACGCCGCCGACGTGTTGCCGTGCGCATCGACGGTGGCCACCAGTTTCTCCGGCGCCAGCTTCAGCCTGCGCGCGGTGCTCTGCATGATGCGGATGTTGGCCTGGTGCGGGATCAGCCAGTCGATGTCGGCGGCGGTGCGCCCGGCTGCCACCAGCACGGCGCGCGCCGACGACTCGAGCACGTGCACCGCGAGCTTGAACACCGCGGGGCCGTCCATCTTCAGCAGCGGGTCGCCGAGCACCTTGCCGCCGGCCACCGTGCCGGGTGTGCACAGGATGTCGCGGTAGGAGCCGTCGGCATGCAGGTCGGAGGCCAGGATGCCGGGCTTCTCACTCGCCTCGAGCACCACCGCGCCGGCACCGTCGCCGAACAGCACGCAGGTGGTGCGGTCGCTGAAGTCGAGGATGCGAGAGAACACCTCGGTGCCGACCACCAGCGCGCGCGACGCCGAGCCGGTGCGGATCATCGAATCGGCGACTGTCAACGCGTAGACGAAACCCGAGCACACGGCCTGCAGATCGAACGCCGGGCAGCCGGCGATGCCGAGCTTGTGCTGCAGGATGGTCGCCGTCGACGGGAACACCATGTCCGGTGTCGACGTGGCGACGATGACCAGGTCGATCTCCTGCGCCTTGCGCGCGGCCGATTCCAGCGCATCGCGCGCCGCCTCGAGCGCGAGGTCGCTGGCCGCCACGCCGTCGGCCGCGAAGTGCCGTGCGCGGATGCCGGTGCGTTCGACGATCCACTGGTCCGACGTTTCGATGCCGCGCGTGGCCAGCTCGGCGGCCAGCTCGGCGTTGGTCACGCGCCGCGGCGGCAGGTAGCTGCCGGTGCCGACGATGCGCGAGAAGCGGGCAGCAGCCAAAGTCATCTGGCCCCCTTGGCGCTACGCGCCGTCCCCCCGCGGGGGAGCGAGCGCCTTCGGAGCGGCCGTGCGGCGCTCATTCTGCCGGCGAGAGGTTCGGCTCGTCGACGGCCGACGGCATGGCCTGCAGCGTTTCGAGGATACGGTCGTGCACGCGTTCGAGCAGTCGATTGCGGGCCGCATCATACGCGCGCGCCAGTGCGTTCTCGAACGCGAAGGCATCCGATGAACCGTGCGCCTTGAACACCAGCCCCTTCAGGCCGAGCAGCGCGCCGCCGCTGTAGCGCCGGTGGTCGACGCGTGCTTTGAAGTGGTTGAGCACCGGCAGCGCCACCAGCGCGGTCAGCTTGGTCCACAGGTTGCGCCCGAACTCCTCGCGAATCATGCCCGCCAGCATCGCGGCCAGACCCTCGGAGGTCTTGAGCATCACGTTGCCGACGAAGCCGTCGCACACCACGATGTCGGTGGTGCCCTTGAAGATGTCGTTGCCTTCGACGTTGCCGTGGAAGTTGAGGTGGTCGTCGGCCGCCGCGGCGCGCAGCAGCTCGCCGGCG
>DASURM010000449.1:0-14627 GCA_036280035.1 Burkholderiaceae bacterium
GACCGCGCGCGCCATCGACGCGATGGTGGCAGAGGCGCGTCGCCGCTTCGACATTCGCGGCGTGCGGGTGGTCCATCGGGTCGGGGCGCTGCAGCCGGGTGATCAGATCGTGCTGGTGGCGGTGACCGCCGCCCACCGTCACGACGCCTTCCAGGCTTGCGAGTTCCGGATGGACTACCTGAAGACGCAAGCGCCGTTCTGGAAGAAGGAATCCACGCCCGAGGGTGCGCGCTGGGTCGACGCCCGCTCGAGCGACGACGCGGCCCTGGCGCGCTGGGGCCTGCCGGTGGGAAACGCCGGGTGAGCGTCGCACGCTCTCTCTGGAGGCACTCGGGCCCCCTTGGGGGGCGGACCCGCAGAGTCCTGGGGGCCGGGTGAGCGCCTCCGGCGAATGGGGCGGGGCGGCGGCGGTTGCCGGTGGCGCCGCCATCGGGGCCCTGGGCCGATGGGGCGCCGGCGTCTGGCTCAATGCGCGCTGGGCTGGTTTCCCGCTCGGCACCTTGTTCGTCAACCTCTTCGGTGGGCTGTTGATGGGTGTCGCGCTGGTGTGGCTGCAGGAGCGGGAGTACGGCGCGCTGCGCCTGTTCGTGATGACCGGCGTGCTCGGTGGCTTCACTACCTTCTCGGCGTTCTCGGCCGAATCGCTCACCCTGCTGGAGCGAGGTCAGGTGGCGATGGCGGCGGCGCACACGCTGGCCCACGTGCTCGGCGCGCTCGCCTGCGCCGCGCTGGGTGTGGTGCTGGCGCGCGCCGGCGGCTTGACGTGACGATCCGCGGCCCGTTCGAAGGCGGCGCCGAGACGGCGGAACTGCGCTCGGCGCTCGGTCGTTTCGCCACCGGCGTCACCTTGGCCACATGCCGTGACGGCGATGGAGCGCCGGTTGGGCTGACCGTCAATTCGTTCGGCGCGCTGTCGCTGGTGCCGCCGCTCGTGCAATGGGCGCTGCGCTGCGAGAGTCCGAGCCTGCCGGCCTTCGAGGCGGCGGACCACTTTGCGATCAATGTGCTGGCCGAAGGCCACCTCGACCTGTCGCGGCGCTTCGCGGCGGCGGCGACCCATCGCTTCGACCACGGCCGCTGGCACCCTGGCCACACCGGCTGCCCCGTGCTGGCGGGGGCGCTGGCCGTGTTCGAGTGCGCCCGTCGCTCGGCGCAGCGCCATGGTGACCACGTGCTCTTCATCGGCGAGGTGTTGCACCACAGCGCCCACGCTGGGGCGCCGCTGCTGTTCCACACCAGCCGTTATCGTCGCCTGGGCGACGCGCTGTGACCCTCGCGACGCCCTCGCCGTGACGCGGGCTGGGGGCGCTGCGGGCCGCAAAAGCGCGCCGGCCGCCTTGAAATGCCGGCCCGCTTCCTCACCTGCCTTGGCAGTTCGGAGGATTCCATGCGTGTCGACAAACTCACCACGGCCTTCCAGCAGGCCCTGGCCGATGCCCAGAGCTTGGCCGTCAGCCGCGACAACCCGTACATCGAGCCGGCCCACCTGCTGGCGGCGATGCTGAGCCAGCCCGAGGGCCCGAAGGCGCTGCTCGATCGCGCCGGCGCCAACACTGCGGCGTTGCGCACGGCGATGGAGACCACCATCGCCGCGCTGCCGCAGGTGCAGGGCGGCGGCCAGCCGGTGCAGCCCGGGCGCGACCTGCTGTCGCTGCTGCAGGCCGCCGACAAGGAGGCCACGAAGCGCGGCGACCAGTTCATCGCCAGCGAGATGTTCCTGCTGGCCCTGGCCGACTCCAAGACCGACCTCGGTGGCGTGGTGCGCGGACACGGGCTGACCCGCAAGGCGCTCGAGGCGGCGATCGATGCCGTGCGTGGCGGCCAGAAGGTCGACAGCGCCGACGCCGAAGGCCAGCGCGAGGCGCTCAAGAAATACACGCTCGACCTCACCGAGCGCGCGCGCCATGGCAAGCTCGACCCGGTGATCGGCCGCGACGACGAAATCCGCCGCTCGATCCAGGTGTTGCAGCGGCGCACCAAGAACAACCCGGTGCTGATCGGCGAGCCGGGGGTCGGCAAGACAGCGATCGTCGAGGGTCTGGCGCAACGCATCGTCAACGGCGAGGTACCCGACTCGCTGCGCGACAAGCGCGTGCTCTCGCTCGACATGGCGGGGCTGCTGGCCGGGGCCAAGTACCGCGGCGAGTTCGAGGAGCGGTTGAAGGCGGTGCTCAAGGAAGTGGCGGCCGACGAAGGCCGCATCATCCTGTTCATCGACGAGCTGCACACGATGGTCGGCGCCGGCAAGGCCGAGGGCGCGATCGACGCCGGCAACATGCTCAAGCCGGCGCTGGCGCGCGGCGAGCTGCACTGCATCGGCGCCACCACGCTCGACGAGTACCGCAAGTACGTCGAGAAGGACGCGGCGTTGGAACGACGCTTCCAGAAGGTGCTGGTCGACGAGCCGAGCGTCGAGGCGACAGTGGCCATCCTGCGCGGCCTGCAGGAGAAGTACGAGGTGCACCACGGGGTCGAGATCACCGACCCGGCGATCGTCGCCGCGGCCGAGCTGAGCCACCGCTACATCACCGACCGCTTCCTGCCCGACAAGGCGATCGACCTGATCGACGAGGCGGCGGCCAAGATCAAGATCGAGATCGACTCCAAGCCCGAGGCGATGGACAAGCTAGATCGCCGGCTGATCCAGCTCAAGATCGAGCGCGAGGCGGTCAAGAAGGAGAAGGACGAAGCCTCGCAGAAGCGCCTCGGTCTGATCGAGGAAGAGATCGCCAAGCTCGAGCGCGAGTACGCCGACCTCGAGGAGATCTGGAAGGCCGAGAAGGCCACCGCGCAGGGCTCCGCGCAGGTGAAGGAGGAGATCGACCGCATCCGTCACCAGATCGACGAGCTCAAGCGCAAGGGCGACTTCAACAAGGTCGCCGAGCTGCAGTACGGCAAGCTGCCCGAGCTGGAGAAGCGCCTCAGGGAAGCGCAGGCCAAGGAGGCCGGCAAGGGCAAGAGCGGCAAGCCGCAACTGCTGCGCACGATGGTCGGCGCCGAAGAGATCGCCGAGGTGGTGTCACGCGCCACCGGGATCCCGGTGAGCAAGCTGATGCAAGGCGAGCGCGACAAGCTGCTGCAGATGGAAGCCAAGCTGCACGAGCGCGTGGTCGGCCAGGACGAGGCCATCACCGCGGTGGCCGATGCCATCCGCCGCTCGCGCGCTGGTCTGTCCGACCCCAACCGGCCGCTCGGCTCGTTTCTCTTCCTCGGGCCGACCGGGGTGGGCAAGACCGAGCTGTGCAAGGCGTTGGCCGGCTTTCTGTTCGACAGCGACGATCACATGATCCGCATCGACATGAGCGAGTTCATGGAGAAGCACTCGGTGTCGCGGCTGATCGGCGCGCCGCCCGGCTACGTCGGCTACGACGAGGGCGGCCACCTCACCGAGGCGGTGCGCCGCAAGCCGTACTCGGTGCTGCTGCTCGACGAGGTCGAGAAGGCGCACCCGGATGTTTTCAACGTGCTGCTGCAGGTGCTCGACGACGGCCGCCTCACCGACGGTCAGGGCCGCACGGTCGACTTCAAGAACACGGTGATCGTGATGACCAGCAACCTCGGCTCGCAGATGATCATGCAGATGGCCGGTCAGAGCAGCGAACACATCCGCGACGCGGTGTGGGCCGAGGTCAAGTCGCACTTCAGGCCCGAGTTTCTCAACCGCATCGACGAGACCGTGGTGTTCCACGCGCTCGATCAGAAGCACATCGAATCGATCGCCCGCATCCAGCTCAAGGTGCTGGAGCAGCGGATCGAGAAGATGGACATGAAGCTCGACGTGTCGGCCGCGGCGCTGGCCGAGATCGCCAAGGTCGGCTTCGACCCGGTGTTCGGCGCACGGCCGCTGAAGCGCGCGATCCAGCAGCGCATCGAGAACCCGGTCGCCAAGCTGATCCTCGAGGGCCGCTTCGGCCCGAAGGACGTGGTGCCGGTGGACTTCAAGAAGGGCGAGTTCGCGTTCGGCCGCGTCGTGCACTGACGAGCGTTGCCGAGAAACGCCAAAGCCCTCCGCGAGGAGGGCTTTGCGTTTTCGTGTTTGGCGCGGAGCTACGCAGCCGATGCGGCGCTTTCGCCGTCCAGGCGCTGCAGCTTCATCTTCACCAGCATCAGGTTGGTGGCGTGGCTGTCGAGCACGGCGTGCAGCGCCAAGCCGGGGCGGCCGGCGATCGCGCGCACGATCAGATGGTGGCCGGCCAGCGTCACCGCCAGATCGGGCGGCGCCGCCGGCAGGCCCATCGCCTTGGCGGCGACGTTGGCCGCCTCGTGCAACGCGGCTCCCTGCGCAGCCAGCGAGGCCGGCCCGGGTCGCGCGCCGGCGTGGGCCAACGTGCGTTGGCTGCCCAACTCGAACACGCAGCAACTGATCATGCCGGTGATCTCGATGCATTGGCGCACGTAGGCCTGCCACGGATTGTTGGCGTCGGCGGTCGGTGCGGAAGGCCGCGTCGGCGGCATCGGTTGCATCGGCAGCGGGGCGGGCGTTGGCGCCAGCGGACGCATCGGCGCCGGCGCAGGAAATGCGATCGGGTCGCGCGCCGCTGTCGCTGCCGAGGCCGGCGACTGCAGGGCCTGCACCGCGACGCCGGAGTCGCCGCGCACGCGGTTCCAGGTGTTGCTGATCGAAGCCCAGGCATCCGAAGGCTTGGCTGCCTGGGGCGCGATCGACACCTGCACGCCGCTGCGGCCGCCGATCTGCGACGCCAACTGGTGCAAGGCCCCGGCCGGCGACAGCGGCACGAACAACAACTGGCGGCCCGGCCACGGCCCGCGCGCAATGCCTTCGCGCAATGGCTGCAACGCGGTGTCGAGCGCATGCTGTGGCAGATCGCCGACCATCACGACGCCGAGGCGGCTGTATGCCAGCAGCACGCGCGCGAGTGCCGCCCGCTGCTGGCTGTCGGCGTCGACGCGGGTCGAGTACACGCGCAGCATCTGGCCGTTCGCACCGGGCAATTCGGCAAACTCGAGCGTCGCCAGCGCCATGCCGTGGCCCTGGCGGCGGATCACCAGCTTCTGCACCTTGCGCTGCGTGGCCGCAGCCAGGCCAGCCAGGATGCGTGGCGACGAATCGGTGGCGATGTCGTGGATCGCGATGAAGTCGGAGGCCCACTGCTGGAACTGCTGCTGCATGGCCTCCGACGGCGCGCAGACGACGAACATCTCGAGCTGCTGGTCGCCGATGCGACGACCGATCTCGCGCCGCTCCGGGGCGAGGTACTCGTCACGGTTGGTGAGAATCTGCGTGGCGACGTGCGTCAGCTCGCGAGTCGCCTGCCATTCCTCTTCGGGAACGCGCGAGTTGTGGACCGAGGCGTCCCACTGTGACATCTCATGGATCGGCTTTGGCATGACGGCTCTCTGGATCGCCGAAGGACATCGCGCGGCTTTGGCGTCAAAGTGTAGGACTCGAGCGCGTGACGCCGCGGGATTTCGTCACAATGGGCGAAGCGCCGGTGGGGGCCCGCTGTCCCCCTCGTTGGGGGCGTGATAACGGTGGCGTCGGTGCCGATCGAATCGGCCACAGAACCTGAACGGAGATAGCGTGTCGCAAGCGAATGCCGCGGTGGTCGTGATCGGTGCCGGCCTGGCCGGACTGACGGTGGCCCTCGAGTTGGCGGGCCGCGGGCCCGTGGTGGTGCTGGCCAAGCGCGAGATGTCCGAGGCCGCCACCGCGTGGGCGCAGGGCGGTATCGTCGGCGTGCTGGGCAGTGACGACAGCGTCGAGTCGCACGTGCGCGACACGCAGGATGCGGGCGCCGGCCTGGTCGACGAGCACACCGCCCGCTTCATCGCCGAACAGAGCGCGGCGGCGGTGCAATGGCTGGTGGCCCAAGGCGTGCCGTTCTCGCCCGACCCGGCCGGACCGCTCGGCTTGCACCTCACTCGTGAGGGCGGTCACACGGTACGGCGCATCGCCCACGCCGCCGATGCCACCGGGCGCGCCATCCACGAAGTGCTGCTGGCCAAGGCGCGCGCGCACCCGAACATCGTGCTGCGCGAGCGCTGGATGGCGATCGATCTGATCACCTCGCGCCACCTCGGGCGCAGCGAACCGGTGCGCTGCTACGGGGTGTATGCGTTGCACATCGATGCCAACCGTGTCGAGGCGTTGCCGGCAGCGGCCGTGGTGCTGGCCACCGGAGGTGCCGGCAAGGTCTACCGCTACACCACCAACCCCGAAACCTCCACCGGCGACGGCATCGCGATGGCATGGCGCGCCGGCTGCCGCGTCGGCAACATGGAGTTCATCCAGTTCCACCCCACCTGCCTGTACCACCCGCAGGAACGCAGCTTCCTGATCACCGAGGCGATGCGCGGCGAGGGCGCCCAACTGAAGTTGCCCGACGGCACCCGCTTCATGCGCGCTCACGATGCGCGTGCGGAACTCGCACCGCGCGACATCGTGGCGCGGGCGATCGACTTCGAGATGAAGAAGCACGGCCTCGACCACGTGTGGCTCGATGCCACCCACCTCGGCGAGGCGTTCTTGAAGGAGCACTTCCCGACCATCCACGCCCGCTGCCTGGCCCTGGGCATCGACATCGCGCGCCAGCCGATCCCGGTGGTGCCGGCGGCGCACTACACCTGTGGCGGTGTGGTCAGCGACCTGCATGGCCAGGCCGACGTGGTGGGGCTCTATGCCGTGGGCGAGACGACCTACACCGGCCTGCACGGCGCCAACCGGCTGGCCAGCAACTCGCTGCTCGAATGCGTCGTGCTCGGTCGCACCTGTGCCGAGCACATCCTGAGCAGCGATGCACCGGCGGTCGTGGCCGTACCGGCCTGGGACGAAAGCCAGGTCGAGGACGCCGACGAACAGGTGGTCATCGCGCACAACTGGGACGAGCTGCGCCTGCTGATGTGGAACTACGTCGGCATCGTGCGCACCACCAAGCGGCTGGAACGCGCGCTGCACCGCATCGATCTCCTGAGACAGGAGATCGACGACTACTACGCTAACTTTCGCGTTTCGCGCGATCTGCTCGAGCTGCGCAACCTGGTCGAGTGTGCCGAGCTGATCGTGCGTTCGGCGCTGGTCCGTCGCGAGAGCCGCGGCCTGCACTACAGCCGCGACTTCCCGACGACGCTGCCGGTCAGCCTGCCCACGGTGCTGACGCGTCCGGCGCGCAGCCGCGCCGAGCCTGTGCGCGCTCGCAGCCGTCAGATCACTCGCATCGAGTAGTCGACGGCGCGCACGTCCTTGGTCAGCTTGCCCACCGAGATGCGGTCGACCCCGGTGGCAGCCACCTCGCGCAGGCGATCCAGGCCGAGGCCACCCGAGGCCTCGAGCAACGCACGCCCGGCGTTGATGGCCACCGCTTCGCGCATCTGCGGCAGCGAGAAATTGTCGAGCAGCACGCTGGTGGCGCCGGCGACGAGTGCTTCGCGCAACTGATCGAGCGTCTCGACCTCGATCTGGATGCTGACCCCCGAGCGCAGCGCCTGCGCCCGCTGTAGCGCGGCGCCTACGCCGCCGGCCGCGGCGACGTGGTTCTCCTTGATCAGGATGCCGTCCCACAACGCCAGACGCTGGTTGCCGCCGCCGCCGACCCGCACCGCGTACTTCTGCGCCTGGCGCAGCCCCGGGATCGTCTTGCGCGTGTCGAGCACCACGCAGCCGCGTGGGTTGGGCGACGCACCGGCAATGGCCCGCGCGTGCGCGCGCGTCGCGGTGGCAGTGCCCGACAGCAGCTGCAGAAAGTTCAGCGCCGGCCGCTCGGCGGTGAGCAGGGCGCTCGCGTCGCCGTCGAGGTCGCACACCACGGTGTCTGGCAATAGTTCGGCACCTTCGTCGCAGCGCCATCGCACCCGCGTCTGCGCCGACACCGCATGCATGACGCCATCGAACCAGTCGCGGCCGGCAAGGACGGCCGGCTCGCGAACCCGCACCTGGGCCTGCACCTGGTGCCCCTGCGGGAGCAGCGCTGCGGTGCAGTCGCCGCGCCCGATGTCTTCGAGCAGCGCGTCGCGGACGTTGCGCGCGCGCGCCTGCTCGAGCGTCTCGTTGAACTCGAAACGCAGCGTCGCGTCGTCGGCAGCCGCTAGGCTCACGCTACGCCGATGTGGGGCACGAAACCGCGCGCCGGCTGAGCGATGGCGCCGGGGTTCTTCGCCACGAAGTCGAGCATGCGTTCGATGCAGCCGAACGCCTGGGTACGCGTCGGCTCGGGCACGTGGATCTCGCCCATCCCGCTTTGCAGGCAGGCGAGCACGCCTTCGAGGCCGTTCATCGCCATCCACGGGCAGTGCGCGCAACTCTTGCACGTGGCGCTGTCTCCGGCGGTGGGCGCTTCGATCAGCGTCTTGCCGGGCGCGAGCTGTCGCATGCGGTGGAACATGCCTTTGTCGGTGGCCACGATGAACTCGTCGGCCTTGCCGTCGACCACCGCCTTCAGCAGTTGCGACGTCGAGCCGACGACGTCGGCCTGGGCGACCACGCCCGGCGGCGACTCGGGATGCACCAGCACCATCGCCTGCGGGTGCTCCTTGCGCAGCAGCTCGAGCTCGAGGCCCTTGAACTCGTCGTGCACGATGCAGGCGGCGTCCCATAGCAGCATGTCGGCGCCGGTGGTGTCCTGGATGTAGCGACCCAGGTGCTTGTCGGGCGCCCACAGGATCTTGTGTCCCTGCTCGTGCAGGTGAGCAACGATCGCCGGCGCGCACGAACTCGTGACCATCCAGTCGGCGCGTGCCTTCACGGCAGCGCTGGTGTTGGCGTAGACGACCACCTGGCGGTCGGGGTGCGCGTCGCAGAACTTGGCGAAATCTTCCGCCGGACAGCCGAGGTCGAGCGAGCAGGTGGCATCGAGGTCGGGCATCAGGACGCGCTTGCCCGGCGACAGGATCTTCGCGGTCTCGCCCATGAAGCGCACGCCGCAGACGATCAGCGTGCGCGCCGCATGGTCGCGCCCGAACCGTGCCATTTCCAGCGAATCGGACACACAACCGCCGGTGGCCTGGGCCAGATCCTGCAGGTCGCCGTCGACGTAGTAGTGCACCACCATCACCGCGTCACGCGCCTTCAATTCGCGCGCGATGGCCTGCTTCAACTCATCGCGCCGCTGGTCGGTCAGCGGCGGCGGCACCTTGGCCCAGGCGTGCGCGACGCAACTCGTGCCGCTGGCATCGACGCGCGTGTAGTCATAGCGAACTTGGGTCATGCGAGGCGACCGCCGCGATCGGCGGCCCGGATCGACCTGGGCTTGTCATGGTAGCCCAGGGGCGTCGCACACTTCAGAGCAGGTGCTTTTCGGCCTGCAGGGTCTTGAAGCGTACCAGCGGCACGTTGGCGAGACGCCGGTCGAGCATCAGCACGAGACCGAAGCGCGCCGGCGGCGGCAACCCCGCGCGCAGCAGTTCGATGCGCGCACCCTGCGTCACCATCAACTCCTCGCTCTCGCTGCCGTACTCGCCACCGGCCTGGCTGAAGACGCGCCGCGCCGCGGTCAGCCGGCGCGCCCGCGCGCCGAGGTCGAACGTCAGGCTGTCGCGGCTGTCGTGTGCGAGCAGTTCACCGCTGGCGAGATCGACCACGCCGCAGGCGATCACGCCCTCGGTACGCACCAGACCGAACAGCGCCTTGGTGACCGCGGAATCATCGAGCAGCTTGGCCTGCGTGGTGGCCGAGAAGGTCGGCGCGTTGGCGCAGGCTTCCCACGCCGACAACACGGTGTTCCAGACAGTGGAGGCGCCGTTGAGCGTTTCGGTCAACGTGGTTGCGCGCACGCGCGCCGGCCATGGCTGGCTCAGGATGCGGTGACGCATCGCGCCGGAGTTCGGCGGCAGCAGGAACACCAGCCACGGGCAATGCCAGTCGGGCTGCTGGGTGGCAATCAGCAGCGATTGCAGCAATGCGTCGAGCGCGTGCGGCTGCAGCGCGCCGACGATCACGGCGGTCATGTGCGAGCGCTCGGCCAACGCATTGACGATCTCGTCGTGGTCGAGCCCTGAAACGCGTACGTCGGCGTGGTAGATCTTCAGCGGCCCGGATGCGCGTCGAGGCACCGCGGTGCGCTCGATCACCGCCAGTGTGCGCAGCGCCGCGCGCTCGCGCAGGTGCAGCTTCTCCACCGGCTGCCCGGTGGCATCCGACAGTGCCTTGACGACCGCCGGCGCCCAGATGCGCGACGGGTCGAGCAACGTGATCATCGACGGCGCGCTGCCCAGGTCGGCGCGGCTCTTCGTGAAATGCTCGCGGATCGATTGCGCCGGCGAGCCGGCGACGAAGACGTCGACCACGTGCGGGTCGTGCTCGCGCGGCAGCGCGGCCGGTGGCGCGGCTTCCTCGAGGACCGCGGTGGCGGCGAACGCGACTTGGGTCGGTGCGTAGCCGGCGCCGATGGGGCGTGGCCCGAGGTCACCGAACAAGGTCTTCAACATGCAAGTCACTCCCGCGCGACGAGCGAATCTAGGATGTGGCGCTCGCATGCGCCTGTCGTGGTGTACGCGAATGTCACCGCGGGGGGTAGGGCAGATGTCGCAGTCGGCACTCCGGCCACCGGTTTGCCGGGGCGGGCTGCGCAGGCGCGAGGCGCTCGGCGGCTGGGCTTGCTCACGGTGGGCGATCAGCGGTCACGAACGCACACAATTCTTGCGGCGCCGGGCGTCGCCAGCAGGCTGTCGATAATCGTCGCAGTCAGCACCCGAGGACCCATCGATGACACAGCGAATCGCCGGCCATGCCCTCGTCGAGGCCCTGATCGCGCAGGGAGTCGACACCGTATTCGGCGTCCCCGGGGAGAGCTTCCTCGCGGTGCTCGACGGCTTCCACCAGCACGCGCAGCGCATCCGCTTCGTCGCCTGCAGGCAGGAGGGTGGCGCGGCGTTCATGGCCGACGCGCAGGGCAAGCTGAGCGGGCGGCCGGGGTTCTGCTTCGTCACCCGCGGACCCGGTGCCAGCAACGCGGCGGTCGGCGTGCACACCGCGTGGCAGGACTCGACGCCGATGATCTTGTTCGTCGGTCAGGTGGCCAGCGACCAGCGCGACCGCGAGGCGTTCCAGGAGGTCGACTACCGGCAGATGTTCGGCCCCGGCACGCTCGGCATGGCCAAGTGGGCGGCACAGATCGACAGCGCCGATCGCCTGCCCGAGTACGTGGCGCGCGCCTTCCATATCGCTCAGCAGGGCCGGCCGGGGCCGGTGGTGCTGGCGCTGCCCGAGGACATGCTGACCACGCACACTGCCGTGCCGGTGCTGCCGCGGGTGCACGTCGCCTCGGCCTGTCCTGCGCCGGAGGCGCTGCGCGACGTGCGCAGCCTCCTGCTGGCTGCGAAGCGGCCGCTGGTGATCGCCGGCGGCAGCGGCTGGGATGCCGAAGCCTGCCTGGCGCTGCAGCGCTTTGCCGAGGACTGGGCGCTGCCGGTGAGTTGTGCCTTTCGCTTCCAGGACACCTTCGACAACCGGCACCCGCAGTACGCCGGCGACGTCGGGATCGGCATCAACCCCCTGCTCGCCACTCGCGTGCGCGAGGCCGATCTGATCCTCGCGCTCGGCATCCGGCTCGGCGAGATGACCACCGGCGGCTACTCGCTGCTGCAGGTGCCGCAGCCGCAGCAGAAACTGATCCACGTGCACGCCGGGGCCGAGGAGCTTGGCCGCGTCTATCAGGCCGACGCGCTGCTGCAAGCGTCGATGGTGCACGCGGCCAAGGCGCTCGAGACGCTGAGTGCGCCAGCGGAGTTGCCGTGGCGCGAGTGGACCGCCGACGCGCAGCGCGATTACCAGGCCAACCTCGAGCCGACCCCGGCGTCGCCACTCGACCTGGCGCAAGTGATGAAGGCCGCGCAGCGCCTGGCGCCGGCGAACACGGTGTACACCAACGGCGCGGGCAACTTCTCTGGCTGGCTGCATCGCTACGTGCAATACCCGGGGCTGCAGCATCACGGGCGCACGCAACTGGCGCCGACTTCGGGTGCGATGGGCTACGGCGTGCCGGCCGCGATCGCGGCGTCGCTGCTGCACCCGCAGCGCACGGTGGTCAACGTCGCGGGAGACGGCGACTTCCTGATGACCGGGCAGGAGCTGGCCACGGCCACCGGATACGACGCCGGGCGAGGGCACGGCAAGCTGATCTCGATCGTCGTCGACAACGGCAGCTACGGCACGATCCGCATGCATCAGGAGCGCGAATACCCCTCACGAATCAGCGGCACCGAGCTGTTCAACCCCGACTTCGTGCAACTGGCGCAGGCCTACGGCTGGCACGGCACGCGCGTCGAGCGCACCGAGCAGTTCGAGCCGGCGTTCGCGCAGGCGCTGCAGGCGCAGCGGCCGACGCTGTTGCACTTGAAGCTCGACACCGACGTCATCACGACGCGCACCACGCTCGGCGCGATCCGCCAGCAGGCGCGACAGCGCAAGGGTTGAGCCGCGCAGCAGGCTGGCTGCTGCGGACGAGTTGCCCCGACGAGACGCGCGCCCAACGGCAACCCGCTACGCCACGAGCCGCAGGTCTGCCATCGCTTGCTCGAGCGCACGGCCGTCGGCGTCGCGCAGCGCTGCCTCGCGCAACGCGGCCAACGACTCGCCGGCGCCTTCACGGCCGGCCAGCAGCGCGGCGGCGTGCAGCAGGCGATCGAAGCGCCCGCTGCCGCGCTCGTGGGTGTCGCTGTAGCCCTTGATCAACCGTCGGCAGCGCAGCAACTCGACCGCCAGCGCATAGTCGCCGTCGAGCGCGCGCTCGACGGCGTCGAGCCAGGCCTGCAGGTGCGCCATCTCCTGCGCATGGCGCCGGTTGCCCCGCCGCCAACGCCGCAGGGCGGCGACCATGCGCAGTTGCAGATGCCCGCGCAGCGTGTGGGTGCGGATGCGGCGGCCGCGGTCGAGCCGGGGAGCGAGCCACGCAGTCAGGCGCGGCGATGCCTCGATCCGCGATGCCAGCCCATTGGGCAGCATCCCGAGCGCCTCGGGCAGCCGCGGGTGAAGGTATTCCTCGCTGCCGAACACGTCGTCGGCCGACGCACCGACTTCGCGCCGGACGCGTGCAGCGCGCTCGGCGCGCGTCTTGAGGTCGGCGACGCGGATCACGTCGTCGTACGACATCGCCACCGCGATCCAGCGCGCGGCTTCGATGGTCAGCGCGTGGTCGTGCTCGGTGCGGTCGCGCGTGGCCAGGCGAGCCACGCGGTCGAGGTACTCGCTGCCGTAGGCGACGTCCTGCCAATCGACCACCCGTGCCAGGCCTTCGCCGAGCCAATCCCACGCCGGGCGCGGAAACTGCTCGCGGATGCGCTCGAGCAGCGGTTGCAGCGCCGCGCCGGCCGCGCGCTCGGGCAGTGGTCGCGGCGCCGTCAGCATCGGGTCTGGCGGCGGCAAATCGGCAGCAACCCGGCCCACCCCCTGGGCCGCAGCACGCAACGCGCAGAGGCTGGCCTGCACGCCGACCTCGCCGCGCTCGACCACCGCTTCGAACTGCTCGCGCGTGAAGGGCAGGGCGCCGCTGCCGGCCAGTGCACCGAACAGCGCGGCCGAGATCACGCTGCCGTGCCGCACGGCCAACGCCTGGTAGTCGTCGATCACCAGGTGCCTGGCCTCGCGCCGGATGATCGCCTGCACCGTGGTGGCGTCGGCGGTGGCGTTGCCGGGCGCCGACTTCTCCGGCACCGCGTACGCGCGGTGCTGGCTCGCGATCACCAGCGTGCGGTCGGGGGTCACCAGGCCGCGTTCGACGGCGCGGCCGGCCTCCATCAGTTCGGCGGCGATCACGATGTCGACGTCGCCCGGCACCGGCATCAGCGCCAGGACCGGCTCGCGCCCCGGGGTCGGGGCGACCATCTCGACGTAGTAGATCGTTGCCCCGGTGCGCTGCGCGACGCCGGCCACCGAGGTGGCCTGCGCCGTCCAGCCGGCCTGCTCGGCGAGATCGACGAGCCAGTCGATCAGCACGCCGCCGCCCTGGCCGCCGAGGGCCAGCACCGCGATGTGGATCGCCTGCGGAGAATCGGCCGTCATGCCGATGCGTCGGCAGCGTACAACGCGCGCTGCCGCCGTGCGCGCTGCTGCCGTGCCAGCAGCCAGCCGATCGCGCGGCCGCGCCAGCGCGCGCGCCAGCGTTCGATCGCACCGGGGTTGTGCACCTTGTGCGCCTTGTAGAACGACGGGCACAGCACCGCGGCGTCGGCCACCTCGCCGCAGTGGCCGCAGGCCACGCAGTGCTCGTCGACGTGCGCCACCGGATCGGGCTTGAGCGCATCGCCGCTCGGTGCCAGGGTCAGGCTCGGGCAGCCCGAGACGCGCATGCAGGCATGGTCTCCCGAGCACACGGCGGCGTCGACGCCGAAGCGCTCCTTGACGACGCGCCGGCCCGCCTTCACGGCCGCCGCGGCAGCGGGGCGCTCGCGGCGCTGGCGGTTGAGCATGCATTCGCTCTGCGCGATCACCACCTTCGGACCCGGCTCCTTGGTGGTCAGCGCCTCGTGCAGCGCAGCGCACATCGCTGCGACGTCGTAGGTGCGCGTGATCGTGCGGACCCACTCGACACCAACGCCGCGCACCGCGCGCTCGATCGCATGCATCGTGCTGCGGTTCGGATTGGCGGAGCGCGATGATGGGAGGTCCTGCCCCCCGGTCGCCGCCGAGTAGTTGTTGTCGACGATCACGAAGACGTTGTCGTGCTTGTTGAACACCG
>DASURM010000450.1:0-5038 GCA_036280035.1 Burkholderiaceae bacterium
CTGGTCGGCCTGCTGTGGAATCGCGCGCTGGCCGGCAGCCTGTTCGGCATCGCGAAGGAAGAGGTGCCGTTTCGCATTGCCGCGGCGATCGGGCCGTGGCGCGACGACCGCGAAGCCATGCCGCCGGCGTTGCTCGAGCGGGCGCCGGCCAACGAAGTGATCGAACCCGAGGTCGATCTGGACAAGTTGCCGGCGCCGGTGCACGCGCTGCTCGACGGCGGGCGCTACCTCGATTCGTCGGTCGTCATTGCACGCAACCCCGCCACCGGTGCGCCGAACTCGTCGGTGCACCGCATGATGATCACGGCCAAGGATCGCATGACCTTCCTCATCGACCCGGGTCGCCATCTCGGCGAGTTCGTCGAGATGGCCGAGCGGCGCGGCCAGGTGCTGCCGGTGACGATCAACAACGGCATCGGCCTGGCGCCGTGGATCGTCTCGACGCTGCCGCGCCTGGGCGACTTCAAGCCTTACATCGCGCACCATCTGGTCGGGCGGCCGATCGACTTCGTGCGGGCGCAGACGGTTGACGTGCCGGCGTACGCCGACGCACAGTTCGTCATCGAGGCCGAGATCCTGCCCGGCGTGCGTGAGATCGAGGCGCCGTTCGCCGAAGTCACCGGGTACTACGGCCAGCAGGGCAGGCGCTGGGTGATGCGCGTCAGGGCGATCACGCGGCGCCGCGCGCCGGTGTTCCACACCGTGCTGTCGGGCAAGGAGGTGTGGAACGCGGTCGGCTTCACCGCCGAGGCGGCGATCTTCGCCGCGCTGAAGGCGCGCATCCCCGAGGTGCGCGCGGTCCACCTGCCGCCCGGCGGCTGCGGCTTCTACGCTGCGGTGGTGCAGGTCGAGAACACGCGGCCCGGTCTCGGCCCCGAAGTCATCGGCCAGACCTTCGCGGCCTTTCGTTCACTGCAACGCGTCGTCGTCGTCGATACCGACGTCGACCTGTTCGACGCGGTCGACGTCGAATGGGCGATCACCACGCGCTTCGACCCGGACACCGACCTCGTCGTGCTGCCGAACCAGGAAGGCCACATCCTCAACCCCGTTGTGAAGCTCGACCCCGACGGCAAGGGCGGCACGATCACCAAGATCGGCATCGACGCCATGGCGCCGTTCGAAGGTGGCTTTCCGTTCCAGCGCGTGCGCTTCCAGGAGGTCGACTTGTCGCGCTACGACATCGGCCCCTGATCCCCGAGCGGGAGACCGCGGGGTCTATCGCAACGACGCGTTGATCTTGGCCAGCGCCTGCGCGCCCGGGCACAACTCGGCTTCGCCCAGCGTGTTGAGCGGCTGGCGCACGGTCTTCAACGACGCATGCAGGTCGCCGGCCTGGGTGTCGACGTAGATCAGCCCGGTGACCACTTCGCCCGTCGCCTGCAGTTGCTGCAAATGGTTCATCGCGCCGAGCCGGTCGGTGGGGTCGTAGTCGGCGTGCAGCTTGCGCAGCCGCATGATCGAGCCGTCGGCGTTGGGCAGGTCGATCGTCTCGCCGGGCGTCGGCTCGGCCTTGATCTCGGGCCCGAGCGCGATGAAGTCGATACGGTTCACCGCCTCGTTGTGCTGGCGCACGTACTCGTAGCTGCGCGTGCTGCCGTCATGGTTGTTGAACGCCACGCACGGGCTGATGACGTCGAGGAAGGCCGCGCCGCCGTGGTCGATCGCGCCCTTGATCAGCGGCACCAGCTGCGCCTTGTCGCCCGAGAAGCCGCGCGCCACGTAGCTGGCGCCGAGCTGAAGCGCCATGCCGACCAGGTCGACCGGCGAATCGTTGTTGATGGCGCCCTTCTTGCTCTTGCTGCCGCGGTCGGCAGTGGCCGAGAACTGGCCCTTGGTCAGGCCGTAGACGCCGTTGTTCTCGACGATGTAGACCATGCGCACGCCGCGGCGCATCGCGTGCGCGAACTGCCCGAGGCCAATCGACGCCGAATCGCCGTCGCCCGACACACCGAGGTACAGCAGCTCGCGGTTGGCCAGGTTGGCGCCGGTGAGCACGCTGGGCATGCGGCCGTGCACCGTGTTGAAGCCGTGGCTGGCGCCGAGAAAATAGTCGGGCGTCTTCGAGCTGCAGCCGATGCCCGAGAGCTTGGCCACGCGATGCGGCTGGATGTCGAGCTCCCAACACGCCTGCACGATCGCCGCCGAGATCGAGTCGTGCCCGCAGCCGGCGCACAGCGTCGAGACCTTGCCTTCGTAGTCGCGCCGCGTGTAGCCGACCTTGTTCCGGGTCAGCGTGGGGTGGTGCAGGCGCGGCTTGGTGATGTAGGTCATCTGGGATTCACACCCTCTCTCGGCGCGGCGAGACCGCCAGCGCGTGCACGTGCTTGGTGATGGAGTCGGTGATGAAGCGCGCGGTGATCGGCGTGCCGTCGTAGTGCAGCACCGCGATCAGCCACGACGGGTCGATCTCCAGCTCGTTGATCAGCAGCGTGCGCATCTGCGCGTCGCGGTTCTGCTCGACCACGAATACATGGTCGTGGGCGCCGATGAACTCGCGCACGCTGTCGGGGAACGGAAACGCGCGCAGCCGCATAGCATCGAGATGGATGCCCTCGCCGGCCAGCACGGTCAGCGCCTCGTCCATCGCCGGGGCGGTGGAGCCGAAGTAGATGACTCCCAGGCGCGTCTTCTTCGACGCGGCACGCACCAGCGGTTGCGGCACCAGCTTCGCCGCGGTGTCGAACTTCTTCAGCAGCCGCTGCACGTTGTAGGTGTAGTCGGGCCCGGCCTCCGAGTAGCGAGCGTACGGGTCGCGCGTGGTGCCGCGCGTGAAGTACGCGCCCTTGGGGGTGCCGGGATAAGTGCGCCACGGGATACCGTCGCCGTCGACGTCCTTGTAGCGGCCGAAATCCTTGCCGGCCTCGAGGTCGGCTACGGTCATCACCTTGCCGCGGTCGTAGCGGCGGCCGTCGTCCCACTGCAGCGGCTCGCACAGCCGCTGGTTCATGCCGATGTCGAGATCGGTCATCACGAACACCGGGGTCTGCAGGCGGTCGGCCAAGTCGAGCGCGGCAGAGGCATGCTCGAAGCACTCGGCCGGATCCTGCGGCAGCAGCATCGGGTGCTTGGTGTCGCCGTGCGACGCGTAGGCGCTCGAGATCAGGTCGGCCTGCTGGGTGCGCGTGGGCATGCCGGTGGACGGTCCGCCGCGCTGCACGTCGATGATCGTCATCGGGATCTCGGCGAAGTACGCCAGCCCGATGAACTCGGTCATCAGCGACACGCCGGGGCCCGAGGTGGCGGTGAACGCGCGCGCGCCGTTCCAGCCGGCGCCCGTGACGATGCCGATCGACGCGATCTCGTCCTCGGCCTGGATGATCGCGAAGCGGTTCTCGCCGGTCTCGGGGTCGACGCGCAGCTTGCGGCAGTAGCGCTCGAAGGCCTCGGCCAGCGACGACGACGGCGTGATCGGGTACCACGCGCACACGGTGGCGCCGCCGTACACGCAGCCCAGCGCGGCGGCGGCGTTGCCCTCGATGAAGATGCGCTCGCCCACCCGGTTGGAGCGCCGCACCTTCAGGCCCACGGCCGGACTCTTCGGCGGCCGCAGATGGTCGGTGGCGAAGCTGCGGCCGGCGTGCAACGCGCGGATGTTGCTCTCGAGCAGCCGCTCCTTGCCCTTGTATTGCTCGCCGAACAGACTCTCGATCGCTGTCGGGTCGACGTCCATCAGCACCGACAGCGCACCCAGCACCATGATGTTCTTGAACAGCGTTCGCTGGCGCGGGTCTTCGTAGGTGGCGTTGCAGATCGCGGTGACCGGCATGCCGATCACGTTGATGTCCTCGCGGAACGCGCTGTCGGGCAGCGGCTTGGTGCTGTCGTAGAACAGGTAGCCGCCGGGGTCGACTTCTGCCACATCGGTGTCCCAGGTCTGCGGGTTCATCGCCACCATCATGTCGATGCCACCGCGCCGCCCGAGCCAGCCGGCCTCGCTGACGCGCACCTCGTACCAGGTGGGCAGGCCCTGGATGTTGCTCGGGAAGATGTTGCGCGGGCTGACCGGCACGCCCATGCGCAGGATCGCCTTGGCGAACAGTTCGTTGGCCGACGCCGAGCCCGAGCCGTTGACGTTGGCGAACTTGACGACGAAGTCGTTGACGGCTTCGATGCGCTTCATGCAACAGCCCTCGCAGGTTTCGTGGTGGAGCCGCTGTCGCGGCACCGCGGGCCCGCCTTGGCGGTGACGAGCAGGAACTTCTGCATGTCCCAGGCGCCGGTCGGGCAGCGCTCGGCGCACAGGCCGCAGTGCAGACAGACGTCTTCGTCCTTGACCATCACGCGCCCGGTCTTCAACGGCGCGCCGACGTAGAGCGCCTGCGTCAGGTTGGCCGCCGGTGCGTTCAATCGCGTACGCAGGTCGGCCTCGTCGCCGTCGGCGGTGAAGGTGATGCAATCCATCGGGCAGATGTCGACGCAGGCGTCGCACTCGATGCACAGCTTGGGCGCGAACACGGTCTGCACGTCGCAGTTCAGGCAGCGCTGCGCCTCCTTGAAGGCGGTGGCCAGGTCGAAGCCGAGCTCGACCTCGACCTTGATGCTCTTGAGCGCCTTCTCGGCCTTCTCCCACGGCACCTTGAAGCGCAGGTCGTTGCTCGGATCGTTGTCGTAGCTCCACTGGTGGATGCCCATCTTCTGCGACATCAGGTTCACGTGCGGCGGCGGGCGACGCGTCACGTCCTCGCCGTTGAGCAGGCGGTCGATCGACACCGCGGCCTCGTGGCCGTGCGCCACCGCGGTGATGATGTTCTTGGGGCCGAACGCGGCGTCGCCACCGAAGAACACCTGCGGCAGCGACGACTGAAACGTCACCTCGTTCAACAGGGGCAACCCCCACTGATTGAAGGCGATGCCGCTGTCGCGCTCGATCCACGGGAACGCGTTCTCCTGCCCCACCGCCACCAGCACCTCGTCGCACTCGAAGTCGACATCGGGCGCGCCGGTGGGCTTGAGCGTGCGCCGGCCCTTGGCGTCGTAGACCGACTCGACGATCTGGAAACGCATGCCGGTGAGCCTGCCGTTTTCATGCAGGAAG
>DASURM010000451.1:0-3030 GCA_036280035.1 Burkholderiaceae bacterium
GATGCACGTGGTGCCCGCCGGCGATCGAATCCATGTCGACCACGTCGACAGAGAAGCGCGCCGTGTCGTCTGCGGGCTTGACCACGCGACCGTAGCGGATGCCCGCGTGCTCGCGGTTGCACATCCAGCCCGCGGCGACGCCGTCGACGCAGGCCTGGCGCAGCCGCTGGTAGCTCGTGCTCGCGGGGCCGTGCTCGCGGTTGAGCCAGCGCTGCAGCTCGGCGTCGAGCGCGCGCCCGGCGAGGCCTTGCGTGAACTCGACGATCAACTGGCGAAAGAGCTCGATCGACATGGGGTGTGTGGGTGCTTCGTGGCGTGGGTGTCTTCGGGATGTCTTGCGGGTCGATCGCCTATGCATTATTGTGCGTGCCGGTGCGCGAAGATAGGCGGGCGCGGGCCAGCCGTCAAGCACTATATTGCATGAGTCGCATCATCGTGCCGCGTTCCAATCGATCGGCCAAGGCCAAGGTTGCCACCGCTGGCGCCAAGAAGAAATCGGCTCCGACCCGGGCACCGCGCGGCGCTGCCAGGGGGCCGGCAGCGGCGGCTTCGCGCGCCGATGGGCACGACCGCCTGCTCGTGGCCCTCGGCGAGCGTGTGCGCAGCCTGCGCGCGCGCCGCGGGTTGACGCGCAAGGCGGTGGCGCAGGCCGCCGGTGTGTCCGAGCGCCATCTCGCCAACCTGGAGTACGGCACCGGCAATGCGTCGATCCTCATCCTGCAGCAGGTGGCCCGCGCGCTGCAGTGCTCGCTGGCCGAGCTGGTGGGCGACGTCAGCACCTCGTCGCCCGAATGGTTGCTGATCCGCGAGTTGCTCGAGACGCGCAGCGAGGCCGACCTGCGGCGCGCGCGCATCGCGCTCGGCGAGCTGTTCGGCACGCGCGCCGACGCCGGGCGCAGCCGGCGCATCGCGCTGATCGGGCTGCGCGGTGCGGGAAAGTCGACGCTCGGCCAGATGCTGGCCGACGACCTGGAGTTTCCGTTCGTCGAGCTGTCGCGCGAGATCGAGAAGTTCGCCGGCTGCACGATCGCCGAGATCCACGACCTGTACGGCACCAACGCCTACCGGCGCTACGAGCGGCGCGCGCTGGAGGAGGCGATCCAGATCTACCCCGAGGCGGTGATCGCCACACCCGGGGGCATCGTGTCGGACGCCGCCACCTTCAACCAACTGCTCGCGCACTGCACCACCGTGTGGTTGAAGGCCAGCCCCGAAGACCACATGCGGCGTGTGGCCGCGCAGGGCGACATGCGTCCAATGGCGGCCAGCGGCGAAGCGATGGACGATCTCAAGCGCATCCTCGCCGGCCGCCTGTCGTTCTACGCCAAGGCCGACCTGAGCTTCGACACCAGCGGCCAGACGCTGGAGCACGCATTCCAGGGTCTGCGCGAAGAGGTGCGCGCGCGCATCGGCTTGGTCGCCTGAGCGACGACCGCGGACTTGCCACCCCCGGTTTGCCGCCACGAGGCAGGCGGCGCACAGTACCGGCAATCCGGGCAGTTGACAGTGGCGCGAGCATGCATTATTGTGCATGCATCGCGTGAAAAATCGCCCCACTAAACAGCACTAAAGTGCATATCAAGTCCCCCTTCCGGAGACCGACATGACCGTTGCGCCCGTCGTCGACTACCGCACCGACCCTTCGCACTACCGCCACTGGAAGCTCAGCTTCGACGGCCCGGTGGCCACGCTGGCGATGGACGTCGCCGAAGACGGCGGCATCGCGCCGGGCTACAAGCTCAAGCTCAACAGCTACGACCTCGGCGTCGACATCGAACTGCACGACGCGCTGCAACGCATCCGCTTCGAGCATCCCGAAGTGCGCTCGGTGATCGTCACCAGCCTGAAAGACCGCGTGTTCTGCTCGGGCGCCAACATCTTCATGCTGGGGCTGTCGAGCCACGCCTGGAAGGTGAACTTCTGCAAGTTCACCAACGAGACGCGCAACGGCATCGAGGATTCGTCGCAGCACTCGGGGCTCAAGTTCGTGGCCGCGCTCAACGGCTCGTGCGCCGGCGGCGGCTACGAGCTGGCGCTGGCGTGCGACGACATCGTGCTGGTCGACGACCGCTCGTCGTCGGTGTCGCTGCCCGAGGTGCCGCTGCTCGGCGTGTTGCCCGGCACCGGCGGCCTGACGCGGGTGACCGACAAGCGCCACGTTCGCCACGACCTGGCCGACATCTTCTGCACCACCACCGAAGGCGTGCGCGGCCAGCGCGCGGTGCAGTGGCGGTTGGTCGACGCGGTGGTCAAGCCGGCGCAGTTCGGCGCCGCGGTGCAGGAGCGTGCGCGCAAGCTGGCGCAGGCGAGCGACCGGCCCACTGGTGACAAGGGCGTCGCGCTGCCGCGCATCGAGCGCACGCTGAGCGCCGACGCGATCGTCTACGAATACCTGCAGGTGCAGATCGACCGCGCCAAACGCACCGCCACGCTCACCGTCAAGGCGCCGACCGCGCCGCAGCCGGGCGACCTCGCCGGCATCGAGGCTGCCGGCGCGTCGTGGTGGCCGCTGGCGATGGCGCGCCAGCTCGACGACGCGATCCTGCACCTGCGCACCAACGAGCTCGACATCGGGCTGTGGTTGCTGAAGACCACCGGCGACGCCGCCGCGGTGCTGGCGTGCGACCGCGCGCTGACCCAGCACGCAAGCCACTGGTTCGTGCGCGAGACGCAAGGCATGCTGCGCCGCACGCTGGCGCGGCTCGACGTGTCGGCGCGCACGCTGTTCGCGCTGATCGAACCGGGCTCGTGTTTCGCCGGCACGCTGGCCGAGCTGGCGTTCGCCGCCGACCGCACCTACATGCTCGCGCTGCCCGCCGACGACGCGCGCGCGCCGAAGCTCGCGCTGTCGGAGGCCAACTTCGGCGCCTACCCGATGGCCAACGGCCAGACGCGCCTGGTGCGCCGCTTCTACGACGAGGCCGAGCCGCTGGCCGCGGCGAGGCAGGCGATCGGCCGCTCGCTCGACGCGCAGGCAGCGCTCGCTCTCGGCCTGGTGACGTCAGCGCCCGACGACATCGACTGGGCCGA
>DASURM010000452.1:0-3887 GCA_036280035.1 Burkholderiaceae bacterium
TGGGGCGAGCTCGGCGAGGCCGCGCGCAAGATCCGCACGCAGGTGTTCGTCGACGAACAGCGCATTCCAGCCGAAATGGAGTGGGACGGCGCCGACGACGGCTGCGTTCATGCGCTGGCCACCAACCGCTTCGGCGTGCCGCTGGGCACCGGCCGCATGCTCGAGCACGTGCCCGGCGTCGCCAAGATCGGCCGCATGGCCGTGCTGGCGCCGATGCGCGGCGGTCATATCGGTCGCGCGGTGCTCGACGCGCTGCTGCAACACGCGCGCGAGCGCGGCGACCGCGAGGCGCTGCTGCATGCGCAACTCGGCGCGGCGCCGTTCTACGGCCGCGCAGGATTCGTCGCCCGCGGGCCGGTGTTCGAGGAGGCCGGCATCCCGCACGTCGAGATGGTGCGAGCGCTGTAGCAGCGCGTCAGTCGAGCGTCTCGAACACCTCGACGTGCCGGACGCTGATCAGCAGCGAAGTCAGCGCCTCGGCTGTCGTGTCGATCCGCGTGCGCAGGGTTTCGTCGATGCCGGACGCGCGGTCGAGCGCGTAGACTTCCATAAGCGTCACCTCTGCGCTGCCCGTGCCCGGGCGCCTCAGCACGCGAGCGCCCAATCCCGCGTGCGCGCTGCGCAGCCCGCGTTGGAAGTCGCGCACGATCTCCAGCGCGCGCGGCAAGTCCGCGTGCGCCACGCGGTAGTACACGTACAGCTCGGCGCGGCCGGAGGCGCTCACGCGTCGGCCAATTCGGGCACGCTGTAGGGCAGGGGCAGTCGCTGCAACAACGCTCCGTCGGGACTGCCCAGGTGCAGACTGCCATCGTCGAGCGCGCCGAGCTTGACTTCGGCGAGCACACGGGTGCCCACACCGTGGGTCACCGCCGCGTTGACCACCATGCCGGCAGGCTGCGACGGATCGCCGCTGTGAAACAGCTCCTGCCCCGCTTGCGCCGAACCGACTGTCGCAAACAGATGCAGGCGGCGCTTGATCGTGCCGCGATACTGGCTACGCGCCACGACTTCCTGCCCGGGATAGCAGCCCTTCTGGAAATGCACCCCGCCGACCAGCTCGAAGTTGATCATCTGCGGCACGAACTGCTCGCTGGTGGCCGCCGTGATGCGCGGCACGCCGCTGGCCACCTCGAGCCAGCTCCAGGCGCCGGGGTCCAACGCAGGCCCTCCCGGAGCCGGCGCGTCGGCCGGCTGCACCAGCAGCCAGCGAGGCACCTGCTCGACCGCCGGCAGGCCGAGCCACCATTGCCCGCCATCGCGCTGACACGCACGCCAAGGCGCTGGTGCCTCGCCGCTCGCACAGGCCCTGCCGGCAACTCCGAATACGGCCCACTGGCTGCTGGTCTCTTCGATGCGGCAGCGCGCACGCAGCACGTACATCGACAGCCGCTTGCGCACGGCCGCTGCCACGTCGGCGCTGCACAGGAGGCCAAAATCTTCGGCGCCCATGTGCCAGATCACGAAGCTCGCCAGCAGCCGACCCTTGGGCGAACAGTAGCCACCCAAGCGCACCTCATCTGCCGACAAGCCCACCACGTCCTGCGTCAGCTGGCCCTGAAGGAAGGTGGCGGCGTCGGCACCGTGCGCACGCAACAGCGCCCAATCGGTCAAACGCACGCTGCCGCCGCTCGCGAGCCCGGTTGGAAGCTGGTGATCCATGACCGCCGATTATCATCGTTGTCCATCGGCATCCCTGCGACAGGGACTCGCCGCCGTGCCGTGTAACGCGTCATGAGACTCCTGCGCTGGTCATTGATCGTGTTGCTGCTGGGTGCAGTCGGCAGTGGGGCCTGGGTGTGGCGCTGGCTCGATCGACCGCTGCCACTGGCCACGCCCACGGTCGAACTATCGATCGAGCCCGGGGCCACCCCACGAGAGGTGGCCAACGCCTGGGTGCGCGCCGGCGTGCGCGCTCAGCCGGTCATGTTGTACGAGTGGTTCCGCTGGTCGGGCGATGCCAGGCGCATTCGTGCCGGCAGCTACGTGGCGGGGCCCGAGGTGACGCCACGCCAGTTGCTCGCCAAGATGGTCCAGGGCGAGGAGTTCTTCGAGCGCGTGCGACTGCTCGAGGGGTGGACCTTGAGCCAGTTCCGCGCCGAGCTGGCTCGCGCTCCGTACTTGAAGCCCGCGAGTGCCGGCATGAGCGATGCGCAACTGATGGCGGCGCTCGGCGCACCGTCCGTGCCAGCCGAAGGGCACTTCTTTCCGGATACCTACGTCTACGGCCGCGGTGTCAGCGACCTCACCGTGCTGAAGCGCGCTTACGCCCACATGCAGCGTCAGCTCCAGGCGGCCTGGAACTCACGGGCCGAGGGTCTGCCGCTGAAGTCTCCCGAGGAGGCGCTGATCCTGGCCTCGATCGTCGAGAAGGAGACCGGCAAGGCGAGCGATCGCGCGCAGATCGCCGGCGTGTTCACCAACCGGCTGCGCAAGGGCATGCCGCTGCAGACCGACCCGAGCGTGATCTACGGCCTGGGTGAATCGTTCGACGGCAACCTGCGCAAGCGCGACCTGCTCGCCGACGGGCCCTACAACACCTACACCCGAGCCGGTCTGCCGCCGACGCCGATCGCGATGCCGGGGCTGGCCTCGATTCGCGCGACGCTCAGCCCCGAACGCACCAAGGCACTGTACTTCGTGGCGCGCGGCGACGGCAGCAGTGTGTTCAGCGAATCGCTGGTCGAGCACAACCGGGCTGTGAACACCCATCAACGCGGCAGCCGCTGAAAATCGCGCATCATGCGCCGATGAGCGCACGCTTCATCACGTTCGAGGGCATCGACGGGGCCGGTAAGAGTTCGCACATCGAATCGCTTGCCGGCTGGATCCGCGCGCGCGGTCATACGGTGATCGTCACCCGGGAGCCGGGGGGCACGCCACTGGCCGAGCAGTTGCGCGCGCACTTCCTGCACGACGACATGGACGCGCTCACCGAGTGCCTGTTGATGTTCGCCGCGCGCCGCGATCATCTGAGGCAGCGCATCGACCCGGCGCTGACGTCGGGCCACACCGTGCTGTGCGATCGCTTCACCGACGCCACCTTCGCCTACCAGGGGGCCGGGCGCGGCTTCGATTGGGCCGTGCTGACGCAACTCGAGCGCTGGGTGCAGGGCGATCGGCAGCCCGACCTGACGCTATGGTTCGACATCGAGCCCGCCGCTGCCGCGGCGCGGCGAGCGGCAGCGCGACAGCCCGATCGACTCGAGCGGCTGGACGAAGCGTTCTTCGGCCGCGTCCGGGAGGGCTACGCGCGGCGCTGTGCCGAGCATCCGCAGCGCATCGTCCGCATCGACGCCCATGGCACCGTGCCCTCGGTGTGGGCGCGGGTGGAGCATGAGGTCGACCGCCGTGGCTGGTGGTGACCCCAGGCCGGTAGGTGTGCCAGTCGACGGCGCGCTGCCGCTGCCGTGGCTGCGCGTGCCGCTGGCTCGGGCGCTGCGGCTGGACCGCTCGCACGCCCTGTTGGTGCACGCACCGCAAGATGTCGGGCAGTTCGACCTCGCGCTCACGCTCGCGCAGGCCTGGCTGTGCGAGCACCCCGAGCGAGCCCCGTGCGGCCAGTGCAACGCCTGCCGCCAGGTTCATCAGCGCAGCCATGCCGACCTGCGAATCGTCGTATCCGAGGCGCTGCGGGTGCAGTTCGAGTGGGTGGCCGAGGACGACCCGCTGCTGCGCGCCAGCGCCAAGCCGAGTCGCGAGATCAAGATCGAACAGGTGCGCGAGGCGATCGAATGGACGCAGCGCAGCGCCGGCTCCGCGCGCGGCCGGGCGCTCGTGATCCACCCCGCAGAGGCCCTCAACCCGTCATCGGCCAATGCGTTGCTCAAGACCCTCGAGGAACCACCGGGCAGCCTGCGCATCGTGATGGCGGGCAGCGATCCGCAGCG
>DASURM010000453.1:0-20061 GCA_036280035.1 Burkholderiaceae bacterium
CGATGCCGACGAAATACACGACCGAGTTGGGTTCCACCGTGGCACCGGCCGACTCGAACGCGAGCAGCGCGGCCGCCTGGGCCAGCGCCTCGAGTGTCAGCACCCCCGGCATGACCGGCCGGTGTGGAAAGTGGCCGACGAAGAACGGCTCGTTGATCGACACGTTCTTCAGTGCGCGCACGTGCTTGTGCGGCTCCAGCTCGAGCACGCGATCGACCAGCAGGATGGGGTAGCGGTGCGGCAGGCGCTCGAGGATCTGGTGGATGTTCATCGGTTGCGCTCCGCTCACGGCTTCTTCTCCAGCGCGCGCAACCGCTCGCGCAACGCGTGCAGCTGCCGCAGGGTGGCGGCGTTCTTCTCCCACGAGGCATTGTCGTCGAACGGAAACACCCCGCTGTAGCGGCCCGGCCTGCGAATCGAGCGCGAGATGACCGTGGCGGCGTCGATGTGCACATGGTCGACGATCTCGATGTGGCCGACGATACCGGCCGCCCCGCCGATGGTGCAATGGCGCCCGATGCGCGTCGACCCGGCGATGCCGACCATCGCCGCGATCGCGGTGTGGGCACCGATGTGCACGTTGTGCGCCAACTGGATCAGGTTGTCGAGCTTGACCCCTTCTTCGATCACGGTGTCGTCGAGCGCGCCGCGGTCGATGCAGGTGTTGGCGCCGATCTCGACGTCGTCGCCGATGCGCACCGCGCCGAGCTGCTCGATCTTCTCCCAGCGCCCTTGCACCGGCGCGAATCCGAAGCCGTCGGCACCGATCACCGCGCCGGGGTGCACGATGCCGCGCTCGCCGATCGTGCAGCGCGCACCGAACGTCACTCGTTCGGCCAGCCGCGTGTGCGCGCCGATGCTCGCCTGCGCGCCGACGCTGCAATGCGGGCCGATCACCGCATGGGGCCCGATCTGCGCCCCCGCGCCGATCACCGCCAGCGCGGCCACCACCGCCCGCGGATCGACGCGGGCGCTGGCATCGACCACCGCACTGGCGTGGATGCCCGGGTTCGGGCTGCCCTCTTCGCGGCGCCACCACTGGGTGAGGCGCGCGTAGTACAGGTACGGTTCGTCGGTCACCACCGCGGCGGCGCCGCGCGCGCGCACCGCCGGCAGCGACGCCGGTGCGACGATCACGCAGCCGGCGTTGCTGTGCGCCAGCTTGTCGGCATGGCGCGCATGCGCCAGGAAGCTGATGGCGTTCGCGTCGGCGTGGTCGAGCGCCGCGATGCGCGCGACAAGCAACTCGCCATCGCCGTGCAGCTCGCCGCCAAGCGCGGCGACGATGTCGGCGAGGCGGTGCGCATTCACGGGCGACGTGCCGCCGCGCAGACCGGGTCAGCGTCCCGTCGTGCCGGCAGGCGCCGCGTTGATCGCCTTGATGACCTTGTCGGTGATGTCGACGCGCGGCCCGGCGAAGATGACCTCCTGCAGGATCAGGTCGTACTTCTCCTGGTCGAAGATCTGCTTGATCACGCGGTTGGCGCGCTCGACCACCGCCGCCAGCTCCTCGTTTCGACGCTGGCTCAGGTCTTCCTGGAACTCGCGGCGCTTGCGCTGCAGATCGCGATCCTGCTCGACCAGTTCGCGCTGGCGGCGCGTGCGCTCGGCCTCGCTCAGCGCCGGTGCCTCCTTGTCGAGCTTGTCGGCAGCGGCCTTCAGGCGGGCGCTCTGCTCGTTGAGGTCTTTCTCGCGCTTGCTGAACTCGGCCTCGAGCTTGCTTTGCGCGGCCTTCGCGGGCGTCGCCTCGCGCAACACGCGCTCGCTGTTGACGTAGCCGATCTTGAGGTCCTGGGCCGTGGCCGCGGCCGCCCACAAACCTGCCGCCAGGATCACCAGAGCGATGCGTGTGAGGTGAGTCATCAGAACGCAGTCCCGATCTGGAATTGGAATTGCTGGATTCTATCCGTCGGCTTGCTCTTCACGGGCTTGCCCCAGCTCATCTTCAACGGCCCGACCGGCGAGATCCACGACAGGCCGAAGCCCGCCGACGCGCGCAGGTCGCTGCCGCGAACCTGCTCGTCCTCGCGCCAGACGTTGCCGACGTCGGTGAACGCGAAGATGCGCAGCGACTTGTCGTTGCCGGTGCCCGGCACCGGCAGGTACAGCTCCGCGTTGGCGTTGAACTTCTTGGCGCCTCCGATGTAGGCCCCCGTCGGGTCGATGACCCCGAGCGAGTTCTGTTCGAACACCCGCACCGAGCCGAGGCCGCCACCGTAGAAGTTCTTGAACACCGGGTACGGCTTGCCGCCCAGGCCCTTGCCGATGCCGATTTCGGCGTTGAGCCCCAGCGAGATGCGCTGCGTGAACGGGAAGTATTGCTGCGCCTGGTAGTTCTGGCGCAAGTAGCGCACGTCGCCGGCGGCCGACCATTCGAGGTTGGCGCGCATGTAGCGTCCGGCGGTGGGCGCGATCACGCTGTCGCGCTGGTCGCGAGCCCAGCCGATCGTCAGCGGCAGCGAGCTGCTGCTCTCGCCGTACAGATCGCGGTAGATGAAGTAGGCGTTGGGCAGCGAGGTGCCCGACTTGATCTCGGTCGCCTCGGCGCCGATGCCGAAATAGACGGTGTCGATGTCCGAGAACGGCACGCCGAAGCGGATCGCCCCGCCCGGCGTGGCGATCTGGTATTCGTCGCCCAGGCTGTTGAACGGCCTCGAAGTGCGGTAGTAGAGGTCGATCGCCCGCGACACGCCGTCGACGGTGAAGTACGGGTCGACCGTGCTGAACACCAGCGATCGCGCGTACTTGCTGGTGTTGAGGTCCAGGCCGAGATAGTTGCCCGATCCGAACACGTTCTCCTGGCGGATCGACGCCGACAGCGCCAGCTTTTCGGTGCTCGAGAAGCTGACGCCGAGCTGCAGGTTGCCGGTGGGCTTCTCGACCACCGTGACCGTCAGGTCCACCTGGTCGGGCGCGCCGGCGACCTCGGTCGTCTCGACGCTGACCTCCTTGAAGAAGCCCAGGCGATCGACACGGTCGCGCGAGGCCTTGATCTTCGCGCCGTCGTACCACGACGACTCGAACTGGCGAAACTCGCGCCGGATCACCTCGTCGCGCGTGCGCGTGTTGCCCGAAACCTCGACGCGCCGCACGTAGACGCGCCGCTGCGGATTCGAGCGCAGCGTGATCGCCACCTGCGCATGGCTGCGGTCGATCTCCGGCACCGCGTCGACGCGGGCGAAGGCGTAGCCGTACTGGGCGAAAAGATCGCTGAACGCCTTCGTGGTATCGGTGGCGTCCTGGGCACGATAGGGCTCGCTCGGCCGAATGCGCACCAGCTCACGGAACTCGGCCTCCTTGCCCAGGTAGTCGCCCTGCAGCCGCACCGCGGTGACCGTGTAGGGCTGCCCCTCGCTCACGGTGATGGTGATCGAGATCGACTGCTTGTCCGGCGAGATCGTCACCTGCGTCGACTCGACGTTGAACTCGAGATAGCCGCGGTTCAGGTAGTACGAGCGGATCGTCTCCAGATCGGCGTTGAGCTTGGCGCGCGAGTAGCGGTCGTTCTTGGTGTACCAGGTCAGCCAGCCGCTGGTGGTGAGCTCCATCAGGCCGAGCAGCGTGCTCTCCGAGAACACCTTGCTGCCGAGGATTCGGATCTCGCCGATCTTGGCAGCGTCGCCCTCGGTGACCGTGAAGGTGACGTTGACACGGTTGCGCTCGACCGGGGTCACCGTGGTCACCACCTCGGCTCCATAGAGGCTGCGCCCCAGGTACTGGCGCTTGATCTCCTGTTCGGCGCGGTCGACCAGCGCCTTGTCGAACGGCAGGCCTTCGCCGATGCCGTTGTCCTTCAACGACTTGAGCAGCTGGTCCTTGTCGAACTCCTTGATGCCGACGAAGGTGACGGTCTGGATGACCGGACGCTCCTCGACGATCACGACCGCGACCTCGCCCTCGATCTCGATGCGCACATCCTTGAACAGGCCGGTGGCGAACAGCGAGCGCAGCGCGATCGCGCCCTTCTCGTCGGTGTAGGTGTCGCCGATGCGAAACGGCAGCGCCGCGAACACGGTGCCCGGGTCGGCACGCTGCAGGCCTTCGACGCGGATGTCCTTCAGCACGAACGGCTCGACGGCGCGCGCGGCGCCGGCGCTCAGGCCGGCCACCACCACCGCCACCGCCACGATCGGGCGCAGCGGATTCACCTCGGGGAAGAACACCATGCTCGGGGAAGGTTGGCTCAGTGCAGGCCCAGCAAGCGGGCCACGTCGTTGTAGAGGGCCACCGACATGACCAGCAGCAGGATCGCGACGCCGCCGCGCTGCAGCCGCGCGAGCCAGAGGTCTGACACCGGGCGACCGGTGACGGCCTCGAAAAGATAATACATGAGGTGTCCGCCATCGAGCATCGGCAGCGGGAGCAGGTTGAGCACGCCGATGCTCAGGCTCACCACGGCAAGAAAGCCGATGAAGCTGACGAAGCCCTGCCGCGCCGATTGCCCGGCCGCATCGGCGATCGTCAGCGGCCCGTTGAGGTTGCGCACCGAGGCCTCGCCGATCACGATGCGACCGAGCATCTTCAGGCTCAGCGCCGACATGTCCCAGGTGCGCTGCACGCCTTTGACCAGGCCGTCGATCGGCCCGGAGCGCACGCTCACCCGTTCGGGCAGGGTGCCCAGCGCGGCGTCGATGCGGCCGAACGAGCGCTGCCCTTCGCTGATCACGCGCGGCGTCACCGTCAGATCGATCGCTTCGCCTTGGCGCAGAACGCGCCAGTGCATCGGGACGCCGGCGCCGTCGTGCACCGCCGCGCGGATGCGCTCGAACACCGGCTGTGCGTCGACGATCGCCGCGCCGTCGATGCGCTCGATGCGGTCGCCAAGCCTCAGGCCAGCGGCCGCCGCCGGCCCGCCAGGGAGCACTTCGCCCATCACCGGCTCGCGAAACGGCCCCGGCAACCCGATACGGTGCAGCGTGTCGGCGTCGATCTCGCGCACTGCCAGGTGCTCGAGGTCGAGCGTGACGCGGCGCTGGCCGCGGCCCTGCGCATCGCTGAGCAACAACAGCATCGACTGCTGGTTCAGCGCGTGGCGGATCACCTGCCACTGCAGGTCGTTGAGCGACGCCAGGTCGTGCCACTGGTCGTCTTCGTCGGCGTAGGCGCGCACCCAGTCGCCGGGCCGCACACCGGCGCGCTCGAACATGCTGCCCGCCACCGGCGAGCCGAGCAGCGCCTTCGGCTCGTCGATGCCGATCCAGTGCACACAGGCGTAGAGCAGCACCGCCAGCAGCAGGTTGGCGATCGGCCCGGCGGCGACGATCGCGGTGCGTTTGGCCAGCGACTGCCGATTGAACGCGCGGTCCAGCTCGTGCGGCGGCACCGGTGCCTCGCGCTCGTCGAGCATGCGCACGTAGCCGCCCAGCGGCAGCGCCGCGACGACGAATTCGGTCTCGCCGCGCTGACGACTCCACAGCGTGCGCCCGAAGCCGACCGAGAAGCGCAGCACCTTGACGCCGCAGGCCACCGCGACGCGATAATGGCCGTACTCGTGCACGACGATCAGCAGGCCCAACGTGACGACGAACGCGACGACCGTGATCATGCGCTCAGGCCCTTCACGTGTCGGCGCGCCAGCGCGCGCGCGCGCTCGTCGAGCGCGAGCAGGTCCTCCAGCGTGTGCTGCGCGCCGAAGTCGCCGGCCATCTGCTCGAGCGTCGCGGCGTTGACGGCGTGGATCGTCGGGAACGGCACCGCGCCTTCGAGGAACGCGCCCACAGCCACCTCGTTGGCCGCGTTCAGCACGTTGGTCGCGCCCGGCGCCGCGCGCAGGCAGTCGTAGGCCAGCGCCAGCCCGGGAAAGCGCCGGGCATCGGGGGCTTCGAAGGTCAGCGCGCCGAGGGCAGCGAAGTCCAGCCGCGACGCACCGGAGTCGATTCGCTCGGGCCAGGCCAGGCCGCAGGCGATCGGCACCTTCATGTCGGGCGTGCCCATCTGCGCCAGCACCGACTGGTCGCGGCAGACCACCATCGAGTGCACGATGCTCTGCGGATGGATCACGATGCGGATCTGCTCGGGCTGCAGCGCGAACAGCCAGCGCGCCTCGATCACCTCGAGCGCCTTGTTCATCATCGTTGCCGAGTCGACCGAGATCTTGCGACCCATCACCCAGTTGGGGTGCGCACAGGCCTCGTCGGGCGTCACGCGCTGCAGCGACGCCGGGTCGCGGTCGAGGAAAGGCCCGCCCGAGGCGGTGAGCACGATGTGGTCGATGCGCTGCGGCCAGGTGGCACGCTCGGCCGGCAGGCACTGGAAGATCGCCGAGTGCTCGCTGTCGATCGGCAGCAGCGTGGCGCCGCCGTCGCGCACGCAGCGCATGAACAGCTCGCCACCGACCACCAGCGCCTCCTTGTTGGCCAGCAGCAAGCGCTTGCCGGCACGCGCGGCCGCCAGGCACGGCGCCAGGCCGGCAGCGCCGACGATGGCCGCCATCACGGTATCGACCTCGGGGTGCGCGGCGACCTCGGCGAGCGCGGCCGCGCCGTGCAGCACCTCGGTGCGCACGCCGGAGCGACCCAGCCGCTCGCGCAGGCGAGCGGCCTGCGGCGCGCTGTCGACCACCGCCAGCCGCGGCCGCCAGCGCTCGCACAACGCCGCCAGCTCGTCGATGCGCTGGCGCGCGCTCAGCGCGAACACCTCGAAGCGCTCCGGATGCAGCGCCACCACCTCGAGCGTGCTCATCCCCACCGAGCCGGTGGCCCCGAGGATGCACAGGCGCTGGCGGGTTGGCATGCCGCGATTGTCGGTCAAGGCACAGACCTCACAGTGTGATCAGCGCCAGCGCGCACGGCAGCACCGGCAGCAGCGCGTCGAGGCGGTCGAGCACGCCGCCGTGACCGGGCAGCAGCGCGCTCGAATCCTTGGCGCCGACCGCGCGCTTGATCAGCGACTCGAACAGATCGCCGACCACGCTGATCGCCACCAGCGCCAGCAGCGCCAGCACCATCGGCGCCACGCCGAAGCGGTGCCGCAACTGGGTGAACAGGCTCGCCGAGTCGGTGGTCACGCGGGCGTCGAACGCCATCCACAGCGCGGCCAGCAACAGCACGCCGAGCATGCCACTGACCACCCCCTCCCAGCTCTTGCCCGGGCTGATCTGCGGCGCCAGCTTGCGGCGGCCGAACGCGCGGCCGCCGAAGTAGGCCGCGATGTCGGCCATCCACACCACGCACAGCACCGACAGCAGGTAGTTCACGCCGACGATGCGCGCCTGCGCCAGCGCCCACCAGGCCACCGCCAACAAGGCCAGGCCGAGCGCGATGCGCAGTGCCCGCGGCAGCGCGGGCCAGCGCGACGGCCCGGCGCGCAGCGCGAGCGCGCCGCCGACGATCCACGCGACGGCAGCCAGCCACCACAGCAGCCGCAGCTCGTGCAAGGGCGGGGACGCCCGCGCCGTCAGCACGCCGGCGACGACCAGCGCGAGGGCACAGCCCCATGCGGCCGGCGCGCTCAGGCCGTTCAGCCGGCCCCACTCCCAAGCGGCCAGGCTGACGAACAGCAGCGTCAGCACGATGAACGGCCACGGGCTCGCCATCCACAGCGTCGGCAACCACAGCGCGAGCAGCACGACCGCCGTGGCGATGCGTTGCGCGAGCATCGCGCTCAGCCACCTGCTACTTGCGCTGCCCGCCCCGGGGCCACGTCGCCGAAGCGGCGCTCGCGCCCGGCATACGCTGCCAGCGCGGCGTCGAGCTCGGCTTCGTCGAAGTCGGGCCACAGGCACTCGGTGAAGTACAGCTCCGAATAGGCGATCTGCCACAGCATGAAGTTGCTGACTCGCACCTCGCCGCCGGTGCGGATGAACAGGTCTGGGTCGGGCGCGTGCGCCAGCGCCATCAGCGACGACAGTTGCCGCTCGTCGATCTGCTCCGGCGCCAGGCCTTGCGCCAGCGCCTGCCGGCAGGCCTGCAGCACGTCCCAGCGGCCGCCGTAGTTGAATGCCACCGACAGCGTGATGTGCGTGTTGTGCGCGGTGCGCGACTCGGCCTCGTCCCAGGCGGCGCGCACCTTGTCGGTGACTGCACCGCGATCGCCGACGATGCGGATGCGAACGCCCTTCTCGGCCAGCTTGCGCAGGTACTTCGAGACCGCCACCAGCACCAGCCCGAGCAAGCCCGAGACCTCCTCCTCGGGCCGCTTCCAGTTCTCCGACGAGAACGCGAACACGGTGAGGTACTCGATGCCGCGGTCGGAGCACGCCTGCACGCAGCGCACCAGCGAGTCCACGCCCTGCTTGTGGCCGAAGAAGCGCGGCATGAAGCGCTTTCGGGCCCAACGGCCGTTGCCGTCCATCACGATGGCCACGTGACGGGGAACCGGGTGACGGTCGCGCTGCATTGTCGCGGGCTGCGCTCGCTGGGTCAGACGGCCGGCGCCGTGCGCACGAAGGTCGACATCAGACCGCCAGGACGTCGGCTTCCTTGGCGTGCACCAGCTTGTCGATCTCGGCCACCGTGCGGTCGGTGAGCTTCTGCACCTCGTCCTGCGCGCGGCGCTCCTCGTCCTCGGCCACCTGCTTGTCCTTGAGCATCTTCTTCAAATGCTCGTTGGCATCGCGGCGCAGGTTGCGCACCGCGACCTTGGCCTCCTCGCCGGTGTGGCGAACGACCTTGGTCAGCTCCTTGCGACGCTCCTCGGTGAGCGCGGGCATCGGCACGCGCAGCAGGTCGCCCTGCGCCGCCGGGTTGAGGCCGAGATCGCTTTCGCGGATGGCCTTCTCGATCTTCGCGCCCATGCCCTTGTCCCACGGCTGCACGCTGATCGTGCGCGCGTCGAGCAGCGACACGTTGGCCACCTGGCTGATCGGCACCATCGAGCCGTAGTAGTCGACATGCACCTGGTCGAGCAGGCCCGGGTGCGCACGGCCGGTGCGGATCTTCTGCAACTCGTGCTTCAGCGCCTCGACCGATTTGTGCATCTTGGCTTCGGCATTCTTCGTGATCTCGGAAATGGTGGTGACCAAATCAGCCTCCTTGCAGACTCACACGTGCACCAGCGTGCCTTCGTCTTCGCCCGACACCACGCGCCTCAGGGCGCCCGGCTTGTTGATCGAGAACACGCGGATCGGCAGCTTCTGGTCGCGGCACAACGCGAACGCCGTGGCGTCCATGACCTGCAGGTTGCGCGCGATCGCGTCATCGAAGCTGATCGACGCGTAGCGGGTCGCCGAAGCGTCCTTGTTGGGGTCGGCACTGTACACGCCGTCGACCTTGGTGGCCTTGAGCACGACCTCGGCGCCGACCTCGGCGCCGCGCAGCGCCGCTGCGGTGTCGGTGGTGAAGAAGGGGTTGCCGGTGCCGGCGGCGAACACCACGACCTTGCCTTCCTCCAGGTACTGCAGCGCCTTGGGCCGCACGTAGGGCTCGACCACCTGCTCGATCGCGATGGCCGACATCACGCGCGCCGTCATGCCGGCCTGGCGCATCGAATCGGCCAACGCCAGCGAGTTCATCACCGTGGCCAGCATGCCCATGTAGTCGGCGGTGGCACGGTCCATGCCCACCGAGCCGCCGGCCACGCCGCGGAAGATGTTGCCGCCGCCGATCACGACGGCCAGCTCGACCCCGAGGTCGGTGACCTCTTTCAGCTCGCGCACCATGCGCACGATGGTGCCGCGGTTGATGCCATAGGCGTCGTCGCCCATCAGCGCTTCGCCGGACAGCTTGAGCAGGATTCGCTTGTAGGCCGGCATGCGCCGATTCTCCCTGGCCTCGTGGACCCGCGCGCAGTTTACGCGGCGGTTTGGCGCCCTTCGGGTGCGGCGCCCCGGGCGAGGTTCAGCCCTTCCTGGCGGCCGCCACCTGCGCCGCCACTTCGGCCGCGAAATCGTCGGCGCGCTTCTCGATGCCCTCGCCGACCACGTACAGCGTGAACGCCTTGACCGACGTGTTGGCGCCCTCGAGCATCCGGCCGACCGTCTGCTTGCCGTCGGCGGCCTTGACGAACACCTGGTCGAGCAGCGAAACCTCCTTCAGGAACTTCTGCACCGCGCCTTCGACCATCCTGGTCACGATCTCGGGCGGCTTGCCGCTCTCGGCAGCCTTGGCCATCGCCACCTTGCGTTCGTTGTCCACCAGGTCGGCCGGGACGCCCTTGGAGTCGATCGCCAGCACGCGCGTGCCCTTGGTCGACGCGGCGATCTGCATCGCCACGTCCTTGGCCGCGACGTCGCTGCCGTCGAACTCGACCAGCACGCCGATGTGTGTGCCGTGCAGGTAGTGCGCGAGCCGGCCGCCGCCGGCATAGCGCTCGAAGCGGCGGATCGACATGTTCTCGCCGATCTTGCCGATCAGGCCTTTGCGCACGTCTTCCACCGTCGGGCCGAAGCCGTCTTGCGCCAGCGGCAGCGCCGCGAGCGCGGCGAGGTCGGCCGGGTTGCGGGCGGCGACCAGTTGCGCGCATGCCTTGGCGAACGCCAGGAACGACTCGTTCTTGGAGACGAAGTCGGTCTCGCAGTTGATCTCGACCAAAGCGCCGACCTGGCCGTCGACAGCCGCCGCCACCACGCCTTCGGCGGTGATGCGCGAGGCCGCCTTGCCGGCCTTGTTGCCGAGCTTGACGCGCAGAATCTCCTCGGCACGCGCCGGGTCGCCATCGGCCTCGGTGAGCGCCTTCTTGCACTCCATCATCGGCGCGTCGGTCTTGGCGCGCAGCTCGGCCACCATGCTTGCAGTGATTGTGGGCATATGAACTCCAACCGTGCGGGCGCAGGGTCTGGGCTGCGCCTCGAAACTTCAGCGGCCGCAGACCGCTTCGTGATTCATGCTGGAGCCCCCTCCCGGAGGGGGCTCGGGGGAGCAGTGCGCTCAGCCCCTCGGGGCCTGAGGCCGCGAAGCGGCCTCAGGCTCCCTCGTCCACCTCGACGAACTCATCGCCACCAGACACAGCCTGCGCCACTTCGGTCACCGCCGCCGCCTTGCCCTCGAGCACCGCGTCGGCCACCGCGCGCGCATACAGCGCCACCGCCTTGGCCGAGTCGTCGTTGCCCGGGATGACGTAGTCGATGTCTTGCGGCGAGTGGTTGGTGTCGACGACGCCGATGACCGGAATGCCGAGCTTCTTGGCCTCGGCCACCGCGATCTTGTGGTAGCCGACATCGATCACGAACATCGCGTCGGGCAGCGCGGTCATGTCCTGGATGCCGCCGATGTCCTTCTCGAGCTTGTGCAGTTCGCGCTCGAACATCAGGCCTTCCTTCTTGCTCATCTGCTCCATGCCGGCCTCCTTCTGCGCCTGCATGTCCTTGAGTTTCTTCAGCGACGCCTTGACGGTCTTGAAGTTGGTCAGCATGCCGCCGAGCCAGCGCTGGTCGACGAACGGCATGCCGGCGCGCTGTGCCTCCTGCTTGATCACGTCGCGCGCCTGGCGCTTGGTGCCGACCATCAGGATGGCGCCGCGCCGGCTGGCCAGCCGACGCACGAATTTCATCGCCTCTTCGAACGCGGGCAGCGTCGCCTCGAGGTTGATGATGTGGATCTTGTTGCGATGGCCATAGATGTACGGGGCCATCTTGGGGTTCCAGAAGCGCGTCTGGTGTCCGAAATGGACGCCGGCTTCCAGCATTTCACGCATCGTCGTGGGCATCGAAGCTCCAAAGGTTGGGTCTAGAATCCGGCGCGAATCGCGGTGGCGGCTGCGGGCCGCACGGCGACACCTTCTGAAGGCCGGTTCGGGATTGATCAACTGCGAGCAGACCGCGCCGCGCGCCACGAGTGACCCGCCTGGACGCACCCAGTTGAACCGGCAAATTGTAGCAGCGCCCACCGGGCCCACCCTGGCCAGCCACCACGCCGCGGTGCTGACCGGCCGCGAGTCGATCGAGGCGGCAGCAGGCCGCGCGCTGCAGGCTGCCAAGGCGCCCGCCTGCGACAAGACCTACGTCCGCCTGTTCGAGGCGTCGGCGCTGGCCAGCGCGCTCGCCCTGCAGGCGATGCTGCGCGGCGGCGCGCCGATCGGCACGCTGGCCGGCGCGCCGATTTCCGTGAAGGATCTGTACGACGTGGCCGGCTTCGCCACCACCGCGGGATCGTCGACGATGCGCGACGCGCCACCCGCCACCCACGACAGCCTCGCGGTGGCGCGCGTGCGCGCCGCCAGCGGCGTGCTGATCGGCCACACCAACATGAGCGAGTTCGCGTTCTCGGGGGTCGGCATCAATCCGCACTTCGGCACGCCGGCCAACGGCGGCACGCTGGCGCTCGACGCCACCGCGCGCGCCCCCGGCGGCTCGACCTCCGGCGGCGCCACCTCGGTGGCACTCGGCGCCGCGCTGGCCGCGCTGGGCTCCGACACCGGCGGCTCGATCCGCATCCCGGCGGCGCTGCAGGGGCTCGTCGGCTTCAAGAACACTCAGCGGCTGACGCCGCTGCAAGGCACGGTGCCGTTGTCGACCACGCTCGACACGGTTTGCGCGGTCACGCGCGACGTGCGCGACGCGGTCACGATGCACGAGATCCTGGCGCACCGCGTGGTTTCGCTCGACGCTCGCCCGCTCGCGGCATGGCGGCTGGCCGTGCCGCGCACGTTGCTGCTCGATGCGCTCGACGCCACGGTGTCCGCTGCCTTCGAGCGCACGCTGCACGCGCTGCGCGCCGCCGGGGCGCGCATCGAGGAGATCGCGCTGCCCGAGCTGGGCGAGGTCGCTGCCATCAATGCCGCCGGCGGCTTTTCGCCGCCCGAGAGCTGGGCCTGGCACCGCCGGCGCATGGCCGAGCGCGGCGCGGGCTACGACCCGCGGGTGGCGCTGCGCATCCGGCGCGGCGAATCGATGAGCGCGGCCGACTACATCGATCTGCTGGAGGCGCGTGCGCGCTGGATCGATCGCATGGCGCTGGCGCTGCGCGGCTTCGACGCGATGCTGTCGCCCACCGTGCCGATCGTGGCGCCGCCGATCTCCCCGCTGCTGGCCAGCGACGAGGCGTTCTTCGCCGTCAACGGCCAGCTGCTGCGCAACACCTCGCCGATCAACCTGCTCGACGGCTGCGCGCTGTCGCTGCCATGCCAGCGCGACGGCGAGTTGCCGGTCGGCCTGATGGTGTGGGCCGGCGCACTCGCCGACGACGCTGTGCTCAGCGTGTCGCTGGCCATCGAGGCGGTATTGCGCGACGAGCGCTGTGTGAACAGGCCCTAACCCGATGCGCGTCGCCGTCGTCGGCGCCGGCATCGTCGGCGTCACCACCGCGTACGAGCTGGCCGTCGACGGCCACGAGGTTACCGTCTTCGAGCGCCAGGCCAGCGTGGCGGCCGAAACGAGCTTCGCCAACGCCGGAGTGCTCGCGCCGGGCTACGTGACCCCGTGGGCCGCACCGGGCATGACCGGCAAGGTGCTGCGCCAGATGTTCGGCCGCCATGCTGCGGTGCGGTTGGCGCGGCCGTTCCCGCCGCGGCTGGCCGGGTGGGTCTGGCGCTGGTGGCGCGCCTGCCGGCCCGCCGTCTACCAGGCCAACCGCGGCCGCATGATCCAGCTCGCGCGCTTCAGTCTGCTGCGCATGCACCTGCTCAGCGCGCAGCTGCAGCTCGAGTTCGAACAGGGCAAGGGCCTGCTGGTGCTGCTGCGCGCGCCGCGCGAGCTGGCGCTGGCGCGACCCGGCGTCAAGGTACTGGCCGACCTCGGCGTCAACTGCCACGTGGTCGACGCCGCGCGCGCGCGCCAGATCGAGCCCGCGCTCAACGCCGAGACGCCGCTGCACGCCGCGCTGCACCTGCCCGACGAGGAGGTCGGCAACTGCCGGCAGTTCGCCCATCTGCTGAAGCAGCATGCGCAGGCGCGCGGCGCGCTGTTCCGCTTTCACCGCGAGGTGCGGCGCATCGAAAGCGGCGACAGGCCGGTCGTGCACCACCGCGCCCTGTCGCGCTTCGACCCGGCGCAGCTGGCCGGCGCCGAGCACCCGACCACGCAGCCGGAGTCCGAGGGCATGGAGGCCTTCGATGCCGTGGTGGTGTGCGCGGCGGCCGACTCGCGATCGCTGCTGGCGCCGCTTAAGCTCGGGCTGCCGTTGGCGCCGGTGCACGGCTACTCGATCACCGCGCCGCTGCGCGAGGCCACCGAGCACGGCGAGGCCGGCCCGCGCGCGACGCTGATCGACGAGCGCTACAAGGTCGCGATCAGTCGCCTCGGCAAACGGGTGCGCGTGGCCGGCGGCGCCGAGCTCGGTGGTTCGCTCGGTGCCCACAACGGCGCCGCGCTCGACACGCTGTACAAGGTGCTCGACGACTGGTTCCCCGGTTGTTGGCAGCAGGCCCAGGCGCAGAGCTGGAAGGGCGCGCGGCCGATGCTGCCCGACGGCCCGCCGGTGATCGGCGCCAGCGGTGCACCCGGCGTCTGGCTCAACCTCGGCCACGGCTCCAGCGGCTGGGCGCTGGCGTGCGGCTCGGCGCGCGTGCTGGCCGACATGATGTCGCAGCGCCCGCCGGCGATCGACCTCGACGGCCTCGGGGTCGAGCGGCTGCGCTGAGGCCTCAGGCGACGAATCGCTTCATTCCCAAGGCTCCTTCGGAAATCAAAGGCCCGCAGTAGAGCACAATGCGCGCGGCCTTTCGAAGGCCGCCGCCGAAATGGTGCGCCGACCGCGGCCATGACCACTATCACCCGACCGCAACCGGTGCTGCCGATCACCCGCAGCTGGCCGCTGCATCGCGCGGACTCTTGTCGCGCCCTAGAGCGGCGCGCGGCCGCGACGCTGCCGCCGCACACTCTGATGGCGCGCGCCGGCAACGCGGTGGCGCGCCTGGCGCTGGCGCTGGCGCCGCACGCGCAGGCGATCGAACTGTGGTGCGGCCCGGGCAACAACGGCGGCGACGGTTTCGTCGCTGCATCGCTGCTGCGGGCGTGGGGCAAGGACGCCCGCATCGTGCTCGTCGGCGACCCCGCGCGCAGCCCCGACGATGCCCGCCACGCGTGGCAACAGACGCGCGACGCAGGCGTGCCGGTGGTCGAAGGCCTGCCCGAGCGCGTGTCGTGCGACCTCGCGGTCGATGCGTTGCTCGGGCTCGGCGTCAGCCGGGCGCTGGGCGGCGAGCTGGCGACGGCGGTGGACCGACTCAACTGCGGCGACGCGCCGGTGCTGGCGGTCGATCTGCCTTCGGGTCTGCACAGCGACACCGGCATCGCGCAAGGCGTTGCGGTGCGCGCCGCGCACACGCTGGCGCTGCTGGCGCTGAAGCCCGGTCTGTTCACCGCGCACGGCCGCGACCATGCCGGCCGCGTCTGGTTCGACGACCTGTCGATCCCAGCGAGCGATGGCGAGATCGTGCTGGCCGGGCCCGACGCGGCGCGTTCGCTGTCGACGCCGCGCCGCCACGCGCAGCACAAGGGCAGCTTCGGTGACGTGCTGGTGCTCGGCGGCGCCGTGGGCATGGTGGGCGCTGCGGTGCTCGCCGCGCGCGCAGCGTTGGCGGCCGGTGCCGGGCGCGTCTACCTCGGGCTGCTGGCGAAGGTCGATCCCGCCTGGTATGAACCGGGCTGTCCCGAACTGATGTCGCGCACGATGGCGCAACTGCTGGTGCCGGCGCAACTGACGCAGGCCACGGTGGTCTGCGGATGCGGCGGTGGCGAGGCGGTGCGCGAAGTGCTGCCGGTGGTGCTGCACCACGCACGGCGCCTGGTGCTCGACGCCGACGGGCTCAACGCGGTAGCCGCCGACCCGGCGCTGCAACGAGCGGTGCGAGCCCGCGAGGCGCGCGGCCTGGCCACCGTGCTGACCCCGCATCCGCTCGAGGCGGCGCGCCTGCTGCGCTCGCCGAGCGCCGACGTGCAGGCCGACCGCCTCGCGACGGCCAATCGACTCGCCGATGCGATGCAGTGCACGGTGCTACTGAAGGGCTCGGGCACGATCGTCGCCACGCCGCATCAGGCGACGTCGATCAACCCCACCGGCGACGCGCGGCTGGGCACTGCCGGCAGCGGCGACGTGCTGGCCGGGTGGCTCGGCGGCGCGTGGTCGGCGCAGGGGGCAAAAATGTCGCCGCACGACGCGGCGCAGGCGGCGGCCTGGCTGCACGGCGCCGCGGTCGAGTACGCACCGGCCACCGGGCCGCTGTTGGCATCGCGCCTGGTCGACGCGCTGGTGCGCGCGCGCGACGTCTGGGTGGCCGCGCGCTGATCCGGCCGCCAGTTCGCGCCGTGCGTCAGCCCCGTGGCGTGCGGGCGCGCGTGCTGCGTGCGTGCTTGTTGCCGCTGGGCCGCGGCATCGCCTTGGCAGCGCGGGCGCCTTTCTTGGCCGCGCGATCGCGCGCCTGTACCGCGGCCAACTCGGCCTGCGGCGAGCGCGCGTCGGCCTTGCGGCCACGCGCCAGCATGCGATCGGCGTCACTGTCGCGGACCATGCGGAAATCGATGCGCCGGCTGTCGAGATCGACGCGGCTGACCTGCACGCGCACGCGCGTGCCGGCGGCGTAGCGCACGCCGCTGCGCTCGCCGTGCAGCTCCTGCCGCACCTCGTCGTAGCGGTAGTAGCCGCCGCCGATCTCGGTGATGTGCAGCAAGCCTTCGACGTACAGTTCGTCGAGCGTGACGAACAGGCCGAACGGCACCACCGCGCTCACCGTGCCGTTGAACTCCTCGCCGAGGCGGTCGCGCATGTAGCGGCACTTCAGCCACGCCTCGACGTCGCGCGACGCCTCGTCGGCGCGCCGCTCGTTGGCGCTGCAGTGCGCGCCGGCGGCGTTCCACTGCTCCAGTTCCTGCGCCGAGGCGCTGCGCTTGGGCTTGCCGTCAGGGGCCCTCTCGGATCGGGCCCGCTTGGGTTCGTCTTCGAGCGCCCCGCTGGCCAGGTGGTAGCGCTTGTGGTTCAGCAGCGCCTTGATCACGCGGTGGGTCAGCAGGTCCGGGTAGCGGCGGATCGGGCTCGTGAAGTGCGTGTAGGCGTCGTAGGCGAGACCGAAGTGGCCGCTGTTGGCCGCCGTGTAGTGCGCCTGCTGCATCGAGCGCAGCAGCATCGCGTGGATCTGCGTGGCGTCGGGCCGCTCGCGCGTGGCGGTGGCGATCGCCTGCAACTCGCCGGGCGTCGGGTCGTCCGACAGCGTGACGCCCAGGCCCATCGCCTTCAGGTAGTTCTGCAGTGCGATCCGCTTCTCGGTGGTCGGCCCCTCGTGCACGCGGTACAGCGCCGGGTGGCCGTGATCGGCGATGAACTCGGCCGCGCACACATTGGCCGCCAGCATCGCCTCTTCGATCAGCCGGTGCGCCTCGTTGCGCTTGCGCGGTTCGATGCGCTCGATGCGGCCGTTCTCGTCGGCGACGATCTGCGTTTCGGTGGTCTCGAAATCCACCGCGCCGCGGTTGCCGCGGTGCTTCAGCAGCGCCCGGTAGGCCTCGTGCAGGTGGATCAGGTGCGGCACCAGCGTGCCATGGCGCTGCGCCTCGGGGCCGCGCGTGTTGGCCAGGATCGCGGCCACCTCGGTGTAGGTGAAACGCGCGTGCGAGCGGATCACCGCCGGATAGAACTGGTAGGCGGTGACCGCGCCGTCGCTGTCGACGATCATGTCGCACGCCATCGACAGCCGATCGACCTGCGGATTGAGCGAGCACAGGCCGTTGGACAGCTTCTCCGGCAGCATCGGGATCACGCGTCGCGGAAAGTACACCGAGGTCGCGCGCTCGTAGGCGTCGTCGTCCAGCGGCTGTGTCGGCTTCACGTAGTGGCTCACGTCGGCGATCGCCACCACCAGGCGCCAGCCCGCGGCGGCGCGCTTGCCGCGGCCGATGCGGGTCGGCTCGCAGTACACCGCGTCGTCGAAGTCGCGCGCGTCCTCGCCGTCGATGGTGACCAGCGGCACGTCGGTCAGATCGATGCGCTGGCGGCGGTCGAGCGCTCGCACCTCTTCGGGCAGCGCCGCCGCCTGCGCCAGCGCCTCGGCCGAGAAGCGATGCGGCACCTCGTACTTGCGCACCGCGATCTCGATCTCCATACCGGGGTCGTCGATCTCGCCGAGCACCTCGACCACGCGGCCCACCGGCTGCGAGAACATCGACGGTGGCTCGGTCAGCTCCACCGCGACCACCTGGCCGGCGGTGGCTGCGGCGGTGGCGTTCTTCGGGATCAGGATGTCCTGCCCGTAGCGGCGATCTTCGGGCGCCACCAGCCACATGCCGTTCTCGTGCAGCAGGCGGCCGATGATCGACGTCTTGCGACGCTCGACGATGTCGAGCACGCGGCCCTCGGGCCGGCCCTTACGGTCGTAGCGCACGATGCGTGCGCGCACGCGGTCGCCGTGCAGCACCGAGTGCATCTCCTGTTGCGACAGGTAGATGTCGGGCTCGCCGTCGTCGCGCTGCACGAAGCCGTGCCCGTCGCGGTGGCCGAGTACGGTGCCGACCACCTCGCTCATCAGCGCGCCGGCCAGCGGTGCGCTCGAGGGTTCCTTGATGACCTTGATGCTAAACTCCTGCGCTCCTGAAATGCCCAGGTGGCGGAATTGGTAGACGCACTAGTTTCAGGTACTAGCGCTTAACGGCGTGGGGGTTCGAGTCCCTTCCTGGGCACCAAGGGAACGTTAGAGGATAAGCGGGCTGGCTGTCGCCAGCCCTTTCCTTTTTTCCCCGCAGATGCGGCCTGCTCAGACGGCAAACTTCTTCGCGAGTCCATCTGGCCGCAGGTTGTCGTACTCCTCGAACGGCTGGTGAATCCACGGGCTGGTGGGCAGCATCTCGACGTAGTAGTCGGGCGTGTAGCTCGACACGCCCTTGACCCAGACCACCGCCGAACGCAGCTCGCTGATCGACGGCAGGCCGCGCAGGCGATCGACCACCGCGCGCAGCGTGATGCCGGTGTCGGCGAGGTCGTCGACCAGCAGCACGCGGCCGGCGAGTTCGCCCTTGGGCATGGTGATGTACTTGGCCATGTCGAGCCGGCCCTGGATCGTGCCGGCCTCGGAGCGGTACGAGCTGGTGGACATGATCGCCAGCGGCAGGTCGAACACGCGCGACAGCACGTCGCCCGGACGCATGCCGCCGCGCGCCAGGCATAGGATCTGGTCGAAGGGCCACTTCGAGGCCGCGACCTTGAGCGCCAGGCGCTCGATCAGCAGGTGGTATTCGTCCCACGACACGTACAGGTGTTTGCCGTCGTCGGTGAGCATCGCCGGTACGCCTCCAGGGTTCAGGCCAGAAAGGGGTGCCGCAGCACGATCGTGTGCTCGCGGTCGGCGCCGGTGGACACCAGGTCGATCGGCGCATCGATCAGCATGCGCATGCGCTCGAGGTAGGCGCGCGCATTGGCCGGCAACTGCTCCCAGCGCGTCAGCCCGGCAGTGGGCTCGCGCCAGCCGGGCAGCGTTTCGTAGATCGGCTCGCAGGCAGCGATCTCGTCGCCATCGAGCGGCAGGATGTCGAGCCGCCGCCCCTGGTACATGTAGCCGACGCAGATCTGCACTTCGGGCAGGCCATCGAGCACGTCAAGCTTGGTGACGCACAGGCCGGACACGCCGTTGATCAGCACCGCGCGGCGCAGCGCCGCGGCGTCGAGCCAGCCGCAACGGCGCGCGCGGCCGGTGACGACGCCGCGTTCCTGCCCCACCGTCGACAGGTGATGGCCGACGGTGCCCGGCACGTCGATCGGCAGCTCGGTCGGGAACGGCCCGCTGCCGACGCGCGTGGTGTAGGCCTTGGTGATGCCCAGCACGTGGTGCAGCAGCTGCGGCCCGACGCCGGAGCCCGCCGCCGCATTTCCGGCCACGCAGTTGCTCGAGGTGACGAACGGATAGGTGCCGTGATCGATGTCGAGCAACGTGCCCTGTGCCCCCTCGAACAGCACGTTGTGCCCGGCGCGATGGAACTGCGCGATGCGGCTGCCGACGTCGCCCAGCAACGGCACCAGTTGCCCGGCCGCATGCAACCCGGCCTCGAGCATCGGCTGCAGCTCGAGCGGGCGGGCGTGCAGGTAGCCACCGAGCGACTCGTTGTGCAGCGCGAGCAGCTCGCGCAGCTTGGCCTCGAAGCGCTGCGGGTGCTTGAGATCCTGCATGCGCAGCGCGCGGCGCGCCACCTTGTCCTCGTAGGCCGGGCCGATGCCCTTGCCGGTGGTGCCGATCTTGCCGCTGCCGCTGCGCTCGCGCAGCGCCTCG
>DASURM010000454.1:0-3530 GCA_036280035.1 Burkholderiaceae bacterium
CGTGCCGAAGGCGTCGGCCGGCCCGACGGCTACCACCGCAAGGCGATCAGCGTGCGCGCAGCCGACGGCGACGCCGAGCTGCAGGTGCAGATCTACCTCAAGCACGCCCACCAGCTCGACCGCGCCGAGGTGCGGCAAGGCCCGCTGGCCGAGTACACGCTGCCGCACGCGGCGCTGTACCGCAAGCGCGGCGAGCAGGCGTACTGACGGTCAGACGATCACCCGCGTCAGCCACTCTGCCACCAGCGCCGGCTTCGGCTTGCCCTCGATCTCGACGCTGACCTCGTAGACGATCTGGCGCTGCGCGGCGTCGATCGCCTGCACCGCCTTCAGCACGAAGTGCGCGCGCACGCGCGAGCCCACCGGCACCGACGCCACGAAGCGCAGCCGGTTGAAGCCGTAGTTCAGCGGGAAGCGCACGCCCTCGATCGTCGGGCACACCTGGTACGACATGCCCGACAGCAACGACAGCGTGAGAAAGCCGTGCGCGATCGTGCCCTTCAGCGGCGACGCGGCCGCTCGCGCCGGGTCGACGTGGATGAAGTGGCGATCGCCGGTAAGCGTGCCGAAGGCGTCGATCATCGGCTGGTCGATCGTCGTCCACTCCGAGACGCCGATCTCCTGGCCGACGCGCGCGGCCAGCGCGTCGAAGGTGCTGGTGTGAACGGGGCCTTCCATAGGTCTGCTCGCCTTCGTTCAGAGATGACGCTCCCTTGTCGCCGCCGGGATCGGTCGCCAGCGCAATGGTCTACAAGGGCGCAGAGATTGTCAGCCCGCTCGGTCATTGGCCGAGTCTCAGGGCGCGAACATGGCTTGCAAGGTCTGCCGCGTCGCGGCAAGGGCGGCCGGACGCAGTGCACCCAAGCGCTTGACCAGGCGCACGCGCTCCAGCGTTCGAATCTGATCCGGCAAGATCAGCCCTTGCTTGCGCTGGAACGTGAGCGCAATGCGAAAGCGTGCGGGCCGTGACCCGGTGGTCATGGGGACCACGATGACGGTGTGCAGGTGGGCGTTCATCTCGTCGGGCGAGATCACCACGCAGGGAAGGGTCTTCTGGATCTCGCTGCCCACGGTGGGATCGAGCTGGGCCAGTCAGATTCCGCCACATTTCATCACCAGACCAGGTCGGCGTCGCCCTCATTTGCGAACTCGGGCCACACCGACACATCGTCGCCTGACCCAGCCAGACGGAGCGCGTCTTCGGCCCAGCCTTCCCGCGGGTTGCGACGAACGGGGCGAATCTCGATCACGCCCGCACGCACCTGCAGATCGGCCGAACCCTCGAGGCCCACTTGCTTCAGGATGGGCTTGGGGATCAGCACGCCCTGCGAGTTCCCCATCTTGCGAATGGTCACTTCCATGTTCGACTCCAATGCGAGGCGTAAGCACAATGGTATGCCGCGATCGACCTCGTGCCGCCCCGATCTCGCCGGCGCAGCGTGTCGCTGAAGGAGCGCACCAGCGCGGCATCCGGCCGGTGGAGCCGGCGAGCCCATCGGTGTCGATGTCTTTGCCGCGTGCATGATTGCGGCCTGCGCGAAAGGACTCCGCATGCTGCTCAAAGGCTCCTGTCACTGCCGCGCCGTGCGCTTCAGCGTCGAGGCGCCCTCGCCGGTGCCGTTCATGCGCTGCTACTGCTCGATCTGCCGCAAGACCGCGGGCTCAGGCGGCTTCGCGATCAACCTTGGCGCCGACCACACGACCTTGAAGGTGCAAGGGCGCGAGCATCTGGGCGTCTACCGCGCCAAGCTCGGCAACGGCCGGCGCAGCCGCGGCCAGCGCCACTTCTGTACGCAGTGCGGCAGTGCGCTGTGGCTGTGGGATCCGCGCTGGCCCGACCTGGTGCACCCGCACGCCGGCGCCATCGACACGCCGCTGCCGGTGCCGCGCAAGGTGGCGCACATCATGCTCGGCTCCAGGCCCGAGTGGGTGGGCGTGCAGCGCCGGCGCGGCGACGACGCGTTCGACGAATACCCCGACTACTCGCTCGCGCAGTGGCACGAGCGGAATTGGCGGGGTCGCTGACGCCAGCAGGGCCGGGCGCACGAGCGCGGCCAGCAGGATGCCCCTGCTTGTTCTCGCCGCGCGCCCGTCAATCGGGCTTGGCGCCGGCCTCGTACCAGCGCTTGATCAGCGCGCGTTCGGCGTCGGTGATCTGCGTCGCGTTGCCCAGCGGCATCAGCTTGAGCACCACGACCTGCTGGTACACCGCCTGCGCGTGCTGGCGGATCAGCGCCGCGGTGTCGAGCTCCACGTTCTTCTGCTGCACCTGGGCGTTGTGGCACAACACGCAGCGGCGGTCGACGATCGCCTTCACCGCGGCCATCGTGGCCGGCGCCGCGGCCGCGTCGGACTTCGACGGGACCGGCACCAGCGCCGCGGTCACCGCTACCACCATCGCGACACCGGCGATCGCATAGCCCCACGGCACCCGTCGCTGCTGCAGCAGCGCCTGGTGGCGCGCGACGAACGAGTGCCGCACCAGCGCCGCGGCCAGCATCAGCACCACCAGTACCAGCCAGTTGTGCGGCGCCTGATAGAGCCAGCCGTAGTGGTTGCTGATCATCGACACCAGCACCGGCAGAGTGAAGTAGGTGTTGTGCAGGCTGCGCTGCTTGGCGCGCTGGCCGTGCACCGGGTCGACCGGCTGCCCGGCGCGCATCTGCGCGATCACCTTGCGCTGCCCGGGGATGATCCAGAACAGCACGTTGGCGCTCATCGCGGTGGCCAGCATCGCGCCCACCAGCAGGAACGCCGCGCGGCCGGCGAACAGGTGGCATGCCACCCAGGTAGCCGCGACGACGAACACGAACAGCAGCACGCCGACGATCAGATCGCCGCGAGCACGCTGGCCGAACAACCGGCAGATCGCGTCGTAGACCAGCCAACCAGCAGCCAGGAACGCCAGCGCCGCCACCACCGCCGCGCCGGCCGACCAGTCGAGCACGTGCTTGTCGATCAGGAAGATGTCGGCGTTGAACAGGTACAGCACCGTGAACAGCGCGAAGCCTGTCAACCAGGTGCTGTAGCTCTCCCAGATGAACCAGTGCAGATGCGCGGGCAGCGCCTTCGGCGCGACGAGGTACTTCTGCGGGTTGTAGAAGCCGCCGCCGTGCACCGCCCACAGCTCGCCGTCGACGCCCTTGGCCTGCAGCACCGGGTCGGTCGGCGGCGTCAGGCTGAGGTCGAGAAACACGAAGTAGAACGACGCCCCGATCCACGCGATGCCGGTGATCACGTGCGCGAAGCGCAGCAGCAGGTTGAGCCAGTCGAGCAGGTAGGCGTCCATATTGGGTTGGCGAGAGCGGTGCGCGGCGCGGCGGGCGGTACCCGGCAGGGGCTCCTACTGTGGCGGTCGGCCTTGCAGGCCGACTCCGCTGCGCTTCTCGCAGCGCGCTCGCGCGGCGAAACTCGCTTCACTCCCTACGGTCGTTGCGCTCGGACAATCGCCGCGAGTCAGAAGACGAAGCACGCGCTGCGCGCGTGCCGAGCGCGCTGCTGCGATGCTCGCCGCCCCACAAGTCGCCCCC
>DASURM010000455.1:0-3126 GCA_036280035.1 Burkholderiaceae bacterium
CTGGGGTACCTTCGCGCTGACGCGCTTCGGTATGAGACCCTTCGGGCGGCCGGGCGGGGCTCATGCAACATCGCCCGCATTGTCGAGCCTGCGGCGTGCGACGCCGGCAGTGCTCGTGGCGGATTCACGGCGTGGGCGCGGGCGGCCACCGACAATGCGCGGCGTGACCGACGCGCCGACCGAGATGCTGCGCCACTGCCCGCAATGCGCACAGGCGATGGCGCACCTGTCGCTGCAGGGCCACGGCCCGCAGCCGGTGACGGTGGACCACTGCGCGTCGTGCCGGCTGGTGTGGTTCGACGCGATGGAGTCGGTGCACTTGAGCGGCCTGGGCTGGATCCGGCTGCTGCGCGAGTTGCGGCGCGGCGCCGCCGTCCAGCCGCTGGCGCAGCGAGCGCCGACGCTCGCCTGCCCGGGCTGCCGGGCCACGCTCAAGGCGGTGCACAACGCCACCCGGTTCGGGCGCTTCCCGGTGCTCGAGTGCCCGCAGGCGCACGGCTACCTGCACGGCCACAGCGGCATCCTGGCCGAGCGCGGCCTGGTGCGGCCGCTGCTGGGGCCCGAGCGGCGCGCGCTGGCCGAGGAGCGACGCGCGCTGCACTGCCTGAACTGCGGTGCGCCGTGCGACGGCAGCGGCGACGCCTGCAGCTACTGCGCGAGCCCGCTGGTGGTGATCGACCTGCCGCGCCTGGCCACCGCGCTGCGCCAGCGCGCCGGCCACTGGAGCGACTCGCCGCCGCCCGACGGTGCGGCGATGCGCTGGGAGTGCCGCGCTTGCGGCGCGGCGCTCGACCCCAGCCGCGAGGTGGCGTGCAGCGCCTGCGGCCACGCGGTGGTGGCGCCGTCGCTGCTGGACATCGAGCCGCTGCTGTCGGCGGTGGAGCACGAGCTGCGATCGGCCGAGGTCGCGGCGCGGCCTTACCGCAAGAAGGAGAAGCGGCCGCTGCACTGGCAGGAGACCGGGCTCGGCATGCTGCAGCGGTTCTGGCGCGCCGACGACGACACGCGGCCGATCGACACGCGGCCTGCGCAATGGCTCGGCTGGATCGCGCTCGCGCTGTTGATGCTTTGGCTGTTCGGGCGCTGAAGGCTGCGAATCGCGCAGGCGGCGCTGCCGCGCCTCGGCGACGGCGACCGGGTGGTCGGGTACGGCATCATGCCGGCATTCGAATCCGCCGAGAGGCGGGGGCGGTGACCTCGGGTGCCCCGAGCCGTCGCTCCACGAAAGCGATAGCGAGCCAGGAGGCCGCATGACCGACCCCACGACGCCGATTGCCGGCTTCGCACCCACCGGTGCCCTGCGCGCATCGATCAACCTCGGCAACCCGATCCTCGCCGGCCGCGACCCCGCCGGCGGAGAGGTTCGCGGCGTCTCGGTCGACCTGGCGCGCGCCTTCGCGCAACGCCTCGGCGTGGCAGTCGAGCTGGTCGTGTTCGACAACGCCGGCAAGTTGGTGCAGGCGGTGGCCGACGAACAGGCCGACATCGGCTTCTTCGCCATCGATCCGCTGCGCGGCGAGAGCATCTCGTTCACGGCGCCGTACGTGCTGATCGAGGGGTGCTATCTCGTGCGCGACGATTCGCCGATCCGCGCCAACGACGAGGTCGATCGCGCCGGCCGCACCGTCGTGGTCGGCAAGGGCAGCGCGTACGACCTCTTCCTCACCCGCGAGCTGAAGGCGGCGTCGATCGCCCGGGCGCCGACCTCGCCGGCGGTGGTCGACACCTTCGTCGAACTGCGAGCCGACGTCGCAGCGGGCGTCAAGCAGCAGTTGCAGGCCGATGCCCGCCGCCGCGGCGGCCTGCGCCTGCTCGACGGCCGCTTCATGGTGATCCGGCAGGCGATGGGCATCGCGAAGGGGCGCGGGGCCGCGGTTGCCGCCTGCCTCGCGGCGTTCGTCGAAGAGATGAAAGCGTCGGGCTTCGTCGCCGCCGCGTTGGCGCGGCACGGCGTGGAGGGAGCGTCGGTGGCGCCGGCGGCCGTTTGACCGCGCGCGGCGACGAGCAGTGCTGAGCGGCTCGGCGCGCGCGAAAGATGTGGCATCGCGTTCGCGCGGGTCAGGCCCCTTGCGCGACGCGGTCCGCGACCGCATGCCCCATCTCGGTCGTCGACCCCGAGCCTCCCAGATCCGCCGTCTTCGGCCCCTCGCGCAGCACCGCCTCGATCGCGCGCACGATCGCGTCGTGCGCGTCGCGCCCGGCTCCGCTGCCGTGCGTGAGAAAGTCGAGCATCATCGCCCCCGCCCAGATCTGGCCCACCGGGTTGGCGATGTTCCTGCCGAAGATGTCGGGCGCCGAGCCGTGCACCGGCTCGAACAGGCTCGGAAACCTGCGCTCCGGGTTCATGTTCGCGCTCGGCGCGATGCCGATGGTGCCGGTGCACGCGGGGCCGAGGTCGCTCAGGATGTCGCCGAATAGGTTGGTCGCCGCCACCACGTCGAAGCGCTGCGGCTGCATCACGAAGCGCGCTGCGAGGATGTCGATGTGCTGCTTGTCCCACGCGATGTCGGGGTAGTTGGCGGCCATCTCGGCGCAACGCTCGTCCCACCACGGCATCGAGATCGAGATGCCGTTGCTCTTGGTGGCCAGCGTCAGCGTCTTGCGTGGTCGCGAGCGCGCCAGCTCGAAGGCAAACCGCAGCAGCCGCTCGCTGCCGATGCGGCTGAAGATCGACGTCTGCTGCACGAACTCGCGCTCGGTGCCCGCGTACATCACGCCGCCGATGGCCGAATACTCGCCTTCGGTGTTCTCGCGCACCACGACGAAGTCGATGTCGCCCGGCCTGCGGCCGGCCAGCGGCGACGCGATCCCGGGCATCAGCTTGCACGGCCGCAGGTTCACGTACTGGTCGAAGTCGCGGCGGAACTTCAGCAGCGAGCCCCACAGCGACACGTGGTCGGGCACCGTGGCCGGCCATCCCACCGCACCGAAGAAGATCGCATCGTGGCCGCCGATCCGGTCGCGCCAGTCGTCCGGCATCATCTGCCCGTGTTTCGCGTACCAGTCGCAGCTGGCCCACGCGATGTGCTTCCACTCGAAGCGGATGCCATGGCGGCTGCCGACGGCGTCGAGCGCGCGCAGGCCCTCGGGCATCACTTCCTTGCCGATGCCGTCGCCCGGGATCAC
>DASURM010000456.1:0-3707 GCA_036280035.1 Burkholderiaceae bacterium
CGACGCCTCCCGCTGATTGCCAGCGGCGCGGTGGCCGGCGAGGAGATGCGCCATGCCGAGACCGCGCTGGTAGCCGCGCGCAGCACGCTGGCCGCCGCGCAGGCTGCGCTCGCGGCGGCGCGCGAGCAAGCCGCCAGCAACCGCGCACTCACCGACGGCACCACCGTTGCCACGCACCCCAACGTCGAGCGCGCCGCCGCCGCGCTGCGCGAGGCCTTTCTGGCGGTACAGCGCAACGTGCTGCCGGCCCCGGTGGCCGGACAGGTGGCGCGCCGCACCGTGCAGGTGGGCCAGCGCATCACGCCGGGCACGCCGTTGATGTCGCTGATCCCGCTCGACCAGGTGTGGGTCGAGGCCAACTTCAAGGAAGGGCAGTTGCGCAGCATGCGCATCGGCCAGCCGGTCAAGCTCACGGCCGACCTCTACGGCGGCCGCGTCGAGTACGACGGCCGCGTAGCCGGGCTCGGTGCGGGCACCGGCGCCGCGTTCGCGATCCTGCCGGCGCAGAACGCCACCGGCAACTGGATCAAGATCGTGCAACGCGTGCCGGTGCGCATCGAGCTCGATGCCAAACAGATCGCCGCACATCCGCTGCGCGTGGGCCTGTCGATGGAGGTCACGGTCGATCTGCACCAGGCCACCGGGGAGCCGCTGCTGAGTGCGCCGGTGTCGCAGCGCGCGAGCAGTCGGACCGTGGTGTTCGACACCCGCAGCGCCGAGGCCGACCGCCTGGTGCGCGAGATCATCGCCGCCAACCTGGGCCGCGCGGGCTCGCGGGTGCCGCCGTTGGTGGCTGCACCGGTCATCGGTGCCGCGGCATCGGTCACACGCTGAGCGGGCCATGAGTTCCGCCTCGGCGGCCGACAGACCGCCTGCCGCAGCGGCAGCGCCGGCCACTGCGAGCGCACCGGCAGCACCGCGGGCGGCAGCGTTCACACCGCTGCAAGGCGCCGAGCGCGCCATGGGGACGCTGGTGCTGTCGCTGGCCACCTTCATGACCGTGCTCGACTCGTCGATCGCCAACGTCTCGCTGCCGGCGATCGCCGGCGACCTCGGCGTCAGCCCGCACCAGGGCACCTGGGTCATCACGTCGTTCGCGGTGGCCAATGCGATCGCCGTGCCGCTGACCGGATGGCTGACGCAGCGTTTCGGCCAGGTGCGGCTGTTCACGGCCAGCGTGGTGCTGTTCGTGCTGGCGTCGTGGCTGTGCGGGATGGCGCCGAACCTCGAAACGCTGATCGCGTTTCGCGTCTTCCAGGGCGCGGTGGCCGGGCCGCTGATTCCGCTGTCGCAGACCCTGCTGCTGGCGAGCTACCCGCCGGCGATGGCCGGCACGGCACTCGCCTTCTGGAGCATCACCGTGTTGGTGGCGCCGGTGGTCGGCCCCCTGCTCGGCGGCTGGATCACCGACAACATCACCTGGCCGTGGATCTTCTACATCAACGTGCCGGTGGGCCTGGTGTCGGCGGCGCTCACCTGGTCGATCTACCGCTCGCGCGAGTCGCAGCGTCGCAAGGTCCCCGTCGACGGCGTCGGCCTGGCGCTGATGGTGATATGGATCGGCGCCTTCCAGATCATGATCGACAAGGGCAAGGAGCTCGATTGGTTCGGCTCGACGCAAATCGTCGCGCTGGCGATCGTGGCGGCGGTCGGGTTCGTGATCTTCCTGGTCTGGGAGCTGACCGAGGCGCATCCGGTCGTCGACCTGCGCCTGTTCGCGGGCCGCAACTTCCTCGCCGGCACGGTGGCGCTGTCGATCGGCTATGGCCTGTTCTTCGGTACCGTCGTGCTGCTGCCGCTATGGCTGCAGCAGTGGATGGGCTACACCGCCACCTGGGCCGGGGTCGCGATGGCGCCGGTGGGGTTGCTGGCGATCCTGCTGTCGCCGTGGGTCGGCAAGAACATCGGGCGCATCGATTCGCGCACCCTGGCCACGGTGGCGTTCGTCGGCTTCGCGCTGGTGATGTGGATGCGCTCGAACTTCAACACCAGCGCGCCGCTGGAGGTGATCCTCGTTCCCACCGTGCTGCAAGGCGCTGCAGTCGCGTTCTTCTTCATCCCGCTGCAATCGATCGTGTACAGCGGTCTCAAGCCCGGGGAATTGCCGAGTGCTGCGGGCATGTCGAACTTCGTTCGCATCTCCGCCGGCGCGTTCGGCACCTCGATCTTCACGACACTGTGGGACAACCGCGCGTCGCTGCACCATGCCCGGCTGGTCGAGCAGTTGAACAGCGGTAACGAGGCGGCGATGCAGGCGCTGGCGCGCATGGTCGCCGGAGGCCTGTCGCCCGAGCAGGCGCACGCCGCGCTCAACCGCATCGTCGACCAGCAGGCCTACACCATGGCCGTCACCGACCTGTTCTACCTGTCGGCGCTGGTGTTCATCGGCCTGATCGGCCTGATCTGGCTGGCACAGCCGCGCCGCGGCGGCGCGGTCGACACGGGCGGCGCTCACTGACCGCAGCCAGCTGAAGTGGTGCAAGCGCCGGGCCTCGGCGCCCGCGGGCCCCGGAGTCAGCGCGCCGGCGCCAACGCGCGTCGAAAACGCGGCAGCAGGTCGTGCAGGCGCTCGATCGGTTCGTTAGCGAACACCAGCCGCAGAAAGCGTGCGGTGTCGTGCTCGCCCCAGTTCTCCATCGAGGTCGCGGCCACGCCCTGCCGCAGCAACGCGGCTGAGGCCTGCGCGCCGGTGAGGCCGCGCGACGCCATGTCGATCAACAGCGACCAGCCGCCGTGCGCGGGTACCACGGCGTACTCCGTCGCCAGCGCGCGGACAATGAAGTCGTGGCGCTGCTGCCAAACCGCCACGCAGTGCGCGATGCCGTCATCGCCGGCTTCGATGGCCGTGGCCACGGCCTGCTGCGCAATGCCGACCGGACACACGACGTTGGAGATCGCGACGCGGCCGATCGCTTCGGATGCCTGGGGCGGGCATACCACCCAGCCGACTCGCCAGCCGATCATGCGGTACTCCTTCGAGGCCGCACCGACCGTGACCGTGCGCTCGGCCATGCCGGCGAACTGCGCCGGGTGCCAGTGCGCGATGCCGTCGAACAGCAGGCGCTCCATCGCGCTGTCGTAGACCATCCAGGCGTTGGCTGCGACACACGCCGCACAGACAGCGGCCCACTCGTCGCGGTCGAGCACCGCGCCGCTGGGCATCGACGGGCTCATCATCAAGAAGGCGCGCGTGCGCCGGGTCACCGCTTGCGCCAGCGTCGAAGGATCCAGCCGCCAGCCCCGGCTGCCGGGTTGCAGGCGGATGAAGCGCGGCACGCCGCCGGCCAGCCGCACGCGATTGATCAGCCCGACGTAGGTGGGGCTGGTCAGCACCACCTCGTCGCCGGGCTCGATCAGCGCCAGCAGCACATTGAGCACGCCGCTCAGGCCGCCGGCGGAGATGAAGCATTGGCGCGCCCAGTCGATGCTGCCACTGGCGTAGCCGCCGCTACGTTCGACCAACCGCGTCGCCGCGCGCCGCAAGCGGTCGTGGCCGAAGAACGGCAGATAGCTGTTGGAATCGTCGTCGTCGACCGCCGTGCGAGTGGCTTGCAGCGCCTCGCTCGGCGGCCCAAGATCGGTGTCGAGGTTCTCCAGCCGCAGCACCGAGCGGTCGCGCAACGCATCGGCGGCGTCGCCCATGCGTTCGACGCCGATCGGCGTCATCGCGTGCGTGCGCGCACCGGGCAACGGTGCGCTGGCAGAAG
>DASURM010000457.1:0-4897 GCA_036280035.1 Burkholderiaceae bacterium
ATCTCGTCGAGCAGCGACTCGAACGCGAAGCGCACGTTGACCGCGCCATGGCCGCGCATCGCGCCGCACGGCGGCAGGTTGGCGTACACCCGATAACCGCGGTAGCGCGACGCCCCGACCATGTACAGCGCATGCAGCAGCGACCCGGCGTAGAGAATCGTCACCAGCCCGTAGCCGGCGTAGGCGCCGCCGCGCTGCACCACCTCGGCCTCGACCGCGGTGATGCGGCCGGCCTTGGTCATGCCGATCTTCAACTTGGTGCGCGTCTGCGGCCGGCCGCGGTGCGTGAGGAACGAATCCTCGCGCGACTGTTCGAGCTTGACGGTGCCGCCGGCGGCGCGAGCCAGCGCGCCGGCCACCAGCTCGAAGTTCAGCGGCTCGACGCGGTGGCCGAAGCCGCCGCCGACGAACGGCTTGACGACGCGGATCTGCGCGCTGTCGAGGCCCAGCGTCTGCGCCAGCATCAGGTGCAGGTAGTACGGCACCTGCGTCACCGAGTGGATCGTGAGCTGCTGGCGCTCGCCGTCCCACTGCGCAACCGAGCAGTTCAGCTCGATCTGGCCGTGCGCCACCTCGGCGCAGTCGTAGCTGCGTTCGAGCACCAGGTCGGCGGCCGCGAAGCCGCCTTCGACGTCGCCGAAATCCTGCTCGACGCTGCGCTCGATGTTGCCCGGCTTCTTGTCGTGCAGCAGCACGGCGTCGGGCGCGCGCGCCGCGTCGGCCTCGAAGTACGCCGGCAGCGGCTCGATCTCGAACTCCACCGCGGCGAGCGCCGCCTCGGCGGTCGCGGCATCGTCGGCAGCAACCGCGAACAGCGGCTCGCCGCGGTAGCGCACGCGATCGCGCGCCATCGGCCACTCGTTCTGCGCGATCGGGATCACGCCGTACGGCGCGCTGAAGTCGGCGCCGGTGACGACGCCGCGCACGCCGGGCATGGCCAGCGCGCGCGTCAAGTCGAGGCGGCGCACGATGCCGTGCGCCACCGGGCTGCGGAAGATGCGCCCGACCAACGCGCCCGGAAACGGCAGGTCGGCCGTGTAGCGGGCGCGCCCGCTGACCTTCTCGACGCCGTCGACCAGCGGCCGCGGCACGCCGACCGAGTGCGTGGCCGGCGCCGGCTCGCGGCCGAGGTGCACGTCTTCGAGCTTCATGCCCGTTCCTCCGCCCGCGCCTGCGCAGCGGCCTGCACCGACTCGATGATCTTCACGTAACCCGTGCAGCGGCACAGGTTGCCCGACAGCGCGGCGCGGATCTGCGCCTCGCTCGGGTGCGGTTCGCGGCGCAGCAGCGCCTCGGCGGCCATCACCATGCCTGGCGTGCAGTAGCCGCACTGCGCGCCGAGCTTCTCGTGGAACGCGCGCTGCAGCGCGGCCAGCCGGCCGTGCGACGACAGCGCTTCGATCGATTCGACCGCGTGCCCTTCGACCGACGCCGCCAGCGTGATGCACGCCAGCCGCGGTTCGCCGTCGACCAGCACCGTGCAGGCGCCGCACTCGCCTCCGTCGCAGCCTTGCTTGGTGCCGGTGAGCTGCAGCGTCTCGCGCAGCACCTCGAGCAGCGTCGCCGAGTCGCGCGCCGCGGCCGCGTGCTTGCGGCCGTTGACCAACAGATTCAGCAGTCTCATCGTCAGGCTCCCTTCAGCCGTTCTTCGGCCGCAGGTCGCGCACGCGCACGGCCTTGCCCTGCGAGCGCGGCAGCGCGCCCGGCTCGCGCACCACCACATCCACCGTGATGCCGATCAGCGACTTGATGCGGTGCGCCGCATCGCGCCCCACCGCCTCCCACTGGCCGGCCGCGACGCCCGCCGCTGCTTCGGCCTCGAGCGTCACGTGGTCGAGGCTGCCGCGCCGGTCGAGCACGAGTTGGTAGTGCGGCGCGAGCTGCGCATGGCCGACCAGCGCCGACTCGATCTGCGACGGGAACACGTTGACGCCGCGAACGATCAGCATGTCGTCGTTGCGCCCGCTCACGCGCAGCAGCCGCGCGTGCGTGCGCCCGCAGTCGCACGCCGCGCGCGTGATGCGCGTGATGTCGCGCGTGCGGTAGCGCAGCATCGGCAGCGCCTGCTTGGTGAGCGTGGTGATCACCAGCTCGCCGGCCTCGCCCTCGGGCAGCGGCGCCTGGGTGTCGGGGTCGACCACCTCGAACAGGAAGTGATCCTCCCAGCCGTGCAGGCCATCCTGCTGCTCGCACTCGACGGCCACGCCCGGGCCCATGATCTCCGACAGGCCGTAGTTGTCGATCGCCTTCACCGGCAACCGCGCCTCGATCTCGCGGCGCATCGGCTCGCTCCACGGCTCGGCGCCGAACAGGCCCACGCGCAGATTGCTCTTGCGCAGGTCGACGCCTTCGTGCTCGGCCACCTCGGCGATCGCCAGCGCGTACGACGGCGTGGCGCACAGCACGCGCGCGCCGAAATCCATGATCAGCGCCACCTGGCGCTCGGTGCCGCCGCCCGAGGCGGGCACCACCACCGCGCCCAGCCGCTCGGCGCCGGCGTGCATGCCCAGGCCGCCGGTGAACAGGCCGTAGCCGTAGGCGTTGTGCACGATGTCGCCGCGGCGCGCGCCGGCGCAGTGCAGCGTGCGCGCCATCAGCTCGGCCCAGGTGCCGAGGTCGGCGGTGTTGTAGCCCACCACGGTGGGCTTGCCGGTGGTGCCCGACGAGGCGTGCAGCCGCGCCAGCTCAGACACCGGTTGCGCGAACAGGCCGAACGGATACTGGTCGCGCAGGTCGGTCTTCACCATGAACGGCAGGCCGCTCAACTCGTCGAGCGAGTGCAGGTCGCCCGGCGCGTCGAGGCCCGCGGCGCGCAGCCGATCGCGGTGCCAGGGCAGGCGCCAGGCACGCTCGAGCGTCTCGCGCAGCCGCTGCAGTTGCAGCGCCGCCAGCCGCTCGCGCGGCATGGTCTCGACCTCGGGATGCAGACCGACCTGAGTGCGGGCAGCGGCGGCAGCGAGCATCGTCATCCCCCAGCTATCCACGGGGCACGCCGCGCACCGGCAGGTGCGGCAACGCGAAGCCCTGGTTGAATGCCATGCGCGTGATCAGCGCGTACTTGAACCACGCACCGCCCGCCAGCGCGAGCACGCCGGCCACAGCCTGCAACGCACCGGCCCAAGCAGCAGGCAACGGCAGCAGCAGCGCCGCCAGCACCAAGCCCAACGGCAACGGCCCGGCGAGGCGCGACGCGAGCCGGCAATGCACGAGCGAGCGCGCCGCCGGCCCACGCAGCGCGCGCGCGACGCGGCGGCGCCAGGCGATGCCCAGCGCGGTGCGCAGCCCAAGCGACACCACCAGCGCGAGGCCGGCCAGCACGCTGGGCCAACCCCAAAGCACCGCCAGCGCCGCGTACAGCGCGGTGCCTTCGCTCAGGCCCGACACGACGATCAACGGCACCGTCAGCGGCTCGCGCCACGCCGGAATGCCGCGCGCCGCGCGCAGGATGCGCGCCTGGCAGTAGAGAAACACGAGCGCCAGCGCCGCCGCGACCCACGCCACCGTGTCGATGCCGAAGAACGCCAGCACCGCGCTGCCCATCAGCAGCGGCGCCACCGCGGCCTCGCGCGACATCCACGACGTGCGCGGGTTGATGAACACGTTGAGCGCGCGCCAGGGGCGCCCGATCTCGGCCCACACGCACAGCAGGCCAGCGCCGATGAGCGCGATCGCCAACCCGATCGCCGTCATTCGCAGCCCGCCGGCAGCGCCGAACGCGACCGCGGCGATCAGCAGCCCGGTGCCCGCGCCGCCGCCCATGAAGTTGCCCGCGGCGCGCGCGTCCCAGTGCAACTGCTGCCACGGGTTGGGGCCGAAGCTCATGACTGCTCCTCTTCGGTTCCGTCGCGCCGTTCGTCCCACAAGTAGTGGAAATTCGGCCCGGTGCCCAGCTCCTCGTGCATGCGGAAGTGCTGGTTGTTGGCCAGCAACTGCGACACGTTGCTGTTGGGATCGTCGACGTCGCCGAACGCCAGCGCCTGCGCGATGCACGAGTTGACGCACGCCGGCGTGGCCTCGGGGTCGACGCCCGGCGTCAGCCCCTTGGCGGTGCCGGCGTCGATGCGATCGACGCAGAAGGTGCACTTGGTGGCCACGCCGATGCGCGCGTCGTCGTGACGCAGTGCCTCGACGTCGGTGGGTTTGCCGTACGCGAACGTCGGCCGCTCGGTCTTGTAGCGCGCCTGGTAGGGGCACGCCACCGCGCAGTACGCGCAGCCGATGCACAAGTCGTAGTCGATCGTGACGATGCCGTCGGGCCGCTTCTTGGTCGCCGTGGTCGGGCACACCTCCATGCACGGCGGGTCTTCGCAGTGCTGGCACCCGGTGGGCACGAAGACGCGCTGCACGTCGGGGTACTCGCCGAACTCCATGTCGAGCACCCGCCGCCACTGCACACCCGGCGGCGTGGCGTTGGCATGCTTGCACGACGCAGTGCACGTCTGGCACCCGACGCACCGCCGCAGATCCGCGACCATGGTCCACTTGGTCATGGCGTTGGCCTCGATGCGCCTTCCTGCGCTGCTTCTGCGGCAACTTGCGATTGTTTGAGCGAGGCAAAGCCGCGGCCGGGTATGCGCCGGCGCTCGTGCACGGCGGCCAGCCCTGCGGGCTGGCTCCCTTCCGGTGCTCGGTCCGAGGCGGCGCCGCGAAACTCGCTACGCTCACTGCGTTCGCTGCGCTCGAACAATCGCGGCGAGTCAGAGGACGAAGCGCGCGCTACGCGCGCGCCCGCCTCGGCCCTGCGCTCCTCAGCGCCGCGCAATGTCGCTGCCGGCGCACACCCGACCACGGCTTTGCAGGGCACCACCGTGTTCTTCGTCGAACAACACCAGTGTCTGCCGGGCCCGAGGGCGGTACCCAGCCGGGGCGAATATGGGCCGGCGAGAAGCGCAGAACG
>DASURM010000458.1:0-4371 GCA_036280035.1 Burkholderiaceae bacterium
AGCGCCTCGCGGATGAAGATCTCGCGCGCCCCGGCCGGGTTGACCTGCGCGTAGTTCACGCGCCGGTCGTTGTAGACCACGATGCCGTACAGCGTGGCGCGCTCCAGCGCCACCACCTCGGCGGCCTTCTTTTCCCAGTGCGGCTCGAGCAGCTGCTTCTTAAGCAGATGGCCGGCCACCGAAGGAATCCACTGCGGCTCGATCGCTGCCAGGCCGCGGCCGTACAGCCGCGTGGTCTCGACCAGTTCGGCCGCGATCAGCCAGCGCCCCGGCTTCTTGCTGAGGTGCGCCCCCGGGTGGCGCCAGAACTTGATGCCGCGCGCGCCGAGGTACCACTCTTCGTCGCTGCTCTTGCAGCCGACGTTGCCCAGCAGCCCGGCGAGCATCGACAGATGGATCTGCTCGTAGCTGGCGGGCGCCGCGTTGACGCGCCAGCCGTGCTCGGCCACCACGGTGTGCAGCTGCGAGTGGATGTCGCGCCATTCGCGCACGCGCCGCGGGCTGACGAACTGGTCACGCAACCGCTGTTCCTGCTGGCGATTGCTCAGCCGGTGCACGGCCGGCTCGTCGCCGGCCGGGCGGTTCGCCGCACCGGCGCGAACGGGTCGACGCGACGCGGGCGCTTTCGCCACCGATGCGCCTGCCGCATGCGCGCCGCGACCCCGCTCGATCCACCGCCACAGCTCGAGCAGACCCATGAACTCGGACTCCTCGTCGTCGAACGGCTTGTGCTTCTCGTCGGCGGCCTGCGCGTGCTCGAGCGGCCGGTCACGCACGTCCTGCACGCTCAGCGCCGCTGCGATCACCAGCACCTCGTCGAGCGCCTGGCGTTCGCGCGCCTCGATGATCATGCGACCGACGCGCGGGTCGAGCGGCAGCACCGACAACTCGCGGCCGATCGCCGTCAGCTCGTTGGCGTCGTCGACGGCGTTCAACTCCGCCAGCAGCGCGTAGCCGTCGGCGATCGCTTTGCGCGGCGGCGGCTCGATGAACGGAAAGTCTTCCACCGCGCCGAGCCGCAGCGCCTTCATGCGCAGGATCACGCCGGCCAGCGACGAGCGCAGGATCTCCGGGTCGGTGAAGCGCGGTCGCGCGGCGAAGGCCCGCTCGTCGTAGAGGCGGATGCACACGCCGTCGGCGACGCGGCCGCAACGGCCGGCGCGCTGATTGGCCGCAGCCTGCGAGATCGGCTCGATCTGCAGCTGTTCGACCTTGCTGCGGTAGCTGTAGCGCTTGACGCGCGCGACGCCGGCATCGACGACGTAGCGGATGCCGGGTACGGTGAGCGAGGTCTCGGCGACGTTGGTGGCCAGCACGATTCGGCGCGCGCCGTGCGGCTCGAACACGCGCTCCTGCTCGGCCTGCGACAGCCGCGCATACAGCGGCAGGATGTCGACCGCGCCGCGGTGGGATCGGGCCAGGTGCTTGTGCAGGTGGTCGGCGGCGTCGCGGATCTCGCGCTCGCCGGGCAGAAACACCAGGATGTCGCCGCCGGCGCTGCCGCGCCACAACTCGTCGACCGCATCGGCAATCGCGTCGTCGAGGTTGCGCTCGCGGCTCTCTTCGTAGGGCCGCCAGCGCTGCTCCACCGGATACAGGCGGCCCGACACCTGGATCACCGGCGCCGGCCCGGTGCGGGACGCGAAGTGCTGAGCGAAGCGGTCGGCGTCGATGGTGGCCGAGGTCACCACCACCTTGAGGTCGGGGCGCCGCGGCAGCAGTTGTTTGAGATACCCGAGCAGAAAGTCGATGTTCAGACTGCGCTCGTGCGCTTCGTCGATGATCAGCGTGTCGTAGACGCGCAGCTCGGGGTCGCCCTGCGTTTCGGCCAGCAGGATGCCGTCGGTCATCAGCTTGACCGACGCGCCGCGCTGCAGCCGATCGTGAAAGCGCACCTTGTAGCCGACCACGTCGCCGAGCGGCGAGTGCAGCTCGTCGGCGATGCGCTTGGCGACGCTCGATGCCGCGATGCGCCGCGGCTGCGTGTGGCCGATCAGGCCGCTGCCGCCGGCGCCCAGGCCGCGGCCGAGTTGCAGCGCGATCTTCGGCAACTGCGTCGTCTTGCCCGAGCCGGTCTCGCCGCAGACGATGACCACCTGATGCTCGCGCATCGCCCGCGCGATCTCGTCGCGTCGCGCGCTGACCGGCAGCGACTCGGGAAACGTGATCGGCGGGATCGGGTTGGCCGTGCGCTCGCCGCGCGGTGTTCTCTGTTGCGAGGGCGGCTCGTTCACGCGGCGCGCATGATACGGCCTCACGCCTCGACGAGTGGCGCGGTGGCGTTGCGGCACAATCGTCGCCGCATGAGCGTCGTGTTCCCGCACACCTTCGTCCCGTGGTTCCGCTCGGTCGCGCCGTATATCCACGCCTACCACGGCAAGACCTTCGTCGTCGGGCTGGTCGGCGAGGCGATCGCGGCGGGCAAGCTCAACGCCTTCGTGCAGGACCTCGCGATCCTGCACGCGATGGGCATCAAGCTGGTGCTGGTGCACGGCTTCCGGCCGCAGGTCAACGAGCAGTTGAGGGCCAAGGGGCACACGTCGCGCTTCTCGCATGGCCGGCGTATCACCGACGAGGTGGCACTCGACTGCGCGCAAGAGGCCGCCGGCCAGTTGCGCTTCGAAATCGAAGCCGCGTTCTCGCAGGGGCTGCCGAACACGCCGATGGCCAACGCCGCGGTGCGTGTGATCTCGGGCAACTTCCTCACGGCGCAGCCGGTGGGCATCGTCGACGGCATCGATTTCATGCATTCGGGCCTGGTACGCCGAGTCGACGCCGCCACCGTGCGCCGCACGATCGACGGCGGCTCGATCGTGCTGCTGTCGCCGTTCGGCTTCTCGCCCACCGGGGAGGCGTTCAATCTGGCGATGGAAGACGTCGCCACCTCCACCGCCGTCGCGCTGCAGGCCGACAAGTTGCTGTTCGTCACCGAGGTGCCGGGCATCCGCGAGAAACCCGACGATCCAGAGTCGGAGATCGACACCGAACTGGCGCTGGTCGATGCACGAAGGCTGCTGGCGCAACTGCCCGCGCACGACCAGCCCGGCAACGGAGCGTTCTACCTGCGCCAGTGCGTTCGCGCCTGCGAAGCCGGCGTCGAGCGCTCTCACATCCTGCCGTACGCGGTGGACGGCGCGATCCTGCAGGAGGTGTTCACGCACGATGGCATCGGCACCATGGTGGTCGACGAAAAGCTCGAGACGCTGCGCGAGGCCGGGTCCGACGACGTCGCCAGCATCCTGGCGCTGATCGAGCCGTTCGAGCGCGACGGTACGCTGGTCAGGCGCGGTCGCACCGAGATCGAACGCGACATCGCCAACTACACCGTGATCGAGCACGACGGCGTGATCTTCGGCTGCGCCGCGCTGTACCCCTACCCCGAGGCACACACCGGCGAGATGGCGGCGCTAACCGTGTCGCCCAACGTGCAGGGCCAGGGCGACGGCGATCGCCTGCTCAAACGGGTGGAGCAGCGCGCCAAGGCCGCCGGCCTGGGCAGCATCTTCGTGCTCACCACGCGCACGATGCACTGGTTCATCAAGCACGGCTTCGAGCAGGTCGACGCCGACTGGTTACCCGAGGCGCGCAAGCGCAAGTACAACTGGGATCGCCGTTCGCAGGTGCTGGTCAAGAGGCTGACCTGACCGCGTTGCAAGCGACCCTCGACGACACTGGAGCTCCGACATGGCACGCACCGTTCATTGCGCCTACCTCAAGCGGGATGCCGACGGCCTGGACTTCCCGACCTACCCGGGCGAACTCGGCAAGCGCATCTACAAGGAAATCAGCAAAGAAGCCTGGGCGATGTGGCTCAAGCACCAGACGATGCTGGTCAACGAAAACCGCCTCAATCTGGCCGATCAGCGCGCGCGGCAATATCTGGCGCAGCAGATGGAGCAGTTTCTCTTCGGCGGCGGCGCCGACAAGCCAGCTGGGTATGTGGCGCCCACGACATAAGCGCCACATGGGATCGTGCCGGGGCTCGCACGATAACGGTCTCATTCAGGAGTCGGTGGCCTGAGGCCGTTGATCGTGCGAGGCTTTCCGGGCTTTTCGTCGGCTGCGGCAAACCCCCTTTTTCGATACCAGTATGTTCGGTATATTGCCCTCTGGTGACGATATCCCAGGGGTCGTATGTCGAGTCTGGCCGAATTGATTGCTCAGAAGGCGGCGCTCGAAAAGCGCATCGCCGAGGCGCAGGACCACGAGCGATCGGCTGCGATTGCTCAGATCAAACAGTTGATGGCGCAGCATGGCCTGACGCCTGCCGATCTCGGCATCAGGGGTGGCGCGGCCCCCGCAAGGGCCCGGGCCGGCCCGCGCAAGGGCGGCAAGGTACCGGCCAAGTACCGCGATCCCGCGACCGGCAAC
>DASURM010000459.1:0-4847 GCA_036280035.1 Burkholderiaceae bacterium
AACCCCATGGCAGAGTGGACGCGAAGACGCAGGCGGCGCGGCCGATCACCCAGGCCAGCACCAGCAGCGCCAGCGGCGCGCCGCGGGTCTCGTCGATGCCGGCCCAACTCGGCAACGCGGTGAGCACGGTGCCCGCGATGAGCGCGAAGGCGAAGCCGAAGATCATCTCGTGCCCGTGCCAGAGCCCCGACGCTGCCAGCGGCACGGCGCGCACGAAGTCCACGCCGACCAGCGCCATCAGCACCACCGCGTAGGCCACCCCGAGCGCGTAGAACGGCCTGAACGGCGCGGCCAGCCAGGGCGCAGCGCGCGCGCGTGTGCCGTCAGGCGGCATCCGCCAGCACGGCTTCTTGGTAGACGGCCAGCGCCTCGCGCAACCGCTCGCGCATGCGCTGCGCGCTGCGCGCCTTGACGCGCCCGAAACCGCGCACGGATTCGGGCAGCTCGGCGATCGCCACCGCCGCATCGAGCCGCTGCGCGTCGAGCCGCGGCAGCAGGCGCTCGATCGCGGCCTCGAACTCGGCCAGCAGTTCGCGATCGTGGCGGCGCTCGGCGCTGCCGCGCAGCGGATCGAGCCAACTGCCGCGAACGCCGCGCACACGTGCCAGCAGCTTCAGCGGGCCGCGCAGGCGCGGGCCCCAGTCGCGCTTGACCGGCGCCATATCGCCGCCGCCGCGCTGCCACGGCGGCGCGAGGTGGTAGTGCACCTCGAGCTTGCCGTCGTACAGCTCGGCGCAACGCGCTTCGAGACTGCCGTCGCTGAGCAGCCGCGCGACTTCGTATTCGTCCTTCGGCGCCAGCAGCCGGTGCGTCGAGCGCGCCACCGCGATCGTCAGCCGCTCGCTGCCCGGCACCGCTTGCTGCTCTGCACGGCGCACGCGTTCGATCCACTGGTCGTAGCGCCGCACCAGCGCCTCGCCCTGATAGGTTCGCAAGTGGGCGCGTCGCTGCGCCAGCACCTGCTCGAGAGTGGGCGCGGGCGGCGACGCCGCGGTGCTCACCAGTCCAGCGCGCGCCAGAACCGAGACGGGATCGACGGCCAGCCGCCGGCCCCACGTAAAGGCGCGCCGGTTCTCGTCGATCGACACTCCGTTGAGTTCGATCGCGCGCAGCAGCGCGGCGCGCGACACCGGCACCCAGCCGCGCTGCCAGGCATGGCCCAGCAGCAGCATGTTGGTGGCGATGCTGTGGCCGGCCAGCCGCGTCGCCAGTTGGCTGGCGTCGAACTGCGCCATGGCGTCGCCGTGCTCGGCGTCGCCTTCGCCACCGAGCCGCGCGCGCAGGGCGCCCAGCGCCGCGGCGTGCGGGAACGGCAGCTCCGGATGGCGCACGATGTCGCCGGTGATTGCATCGGCGGTGTTCACCACCGCGCGCGTGCGGCCACCGGCCAGGCGCACCTGCGTCTCGGCACCGCAGGCGACGAGCAGGTCGCACGCCAGCAGCAGGTCGGCCTGCACGATGCGCGGCGCGTGCAGCTCGGCCGCCGTGCGCGCGATGCGCACGTGCGTCAGCACGGCGCCGCCCTTCTGCGCCAGGCCGGTCTGGTCGAGCACCGTGGCCGCGTGCCCGTCGAGGTGCGCAGCCATCCCGAGCAGCGCGCCGATCGTCACCACGCCGGTGCCGCCGGCGCCGGCCACCAGCACCGACCACGGCGCTTCGAGGCTGGGCAACACGGGCTCGGGCAGATCGTCTTCGTCGACCGGCAGGCCGGCGTCGCGCCGTTCGGTTGCGCCCAGCACCGTGACGAGCGCCGGGCATTCGCCGTCGAGACAACTCAAGTCGCTGTTGCAGGCGAACGGATCGATCGCGCGCTTGGTGCCCCACGCCGTTTCGACCGGCACCACGGCCAGGCAGTTGGACTTGACGCTGCAGTCGCCGCAGCCCTCGCACACGCCCTCGTGGATCACCACGCGGCGCAGCGGCGGCGGCGCCTCGCCGCGCTTGCGGCGCCGGCGCAGCTCGGTGGCGCACACCTGGTCGTAGACGATCACCGTGGTGCCGGCGATCTCGCGCAACTCGTGCTGCACTTGCTCCAGCTCGTCGCGCGGCAACACGCGCACGCCGTCGGCGAAGCCGGGCTGCGGGCCGTACTTGTGCGGGTCGTCGGCCAGCACGACGATCGTGCGCACGCCTTCGGCCGCCACCTGCCGCGTCAGTTGCGGCACGGAGAGCGGCCCGTCGACCGGCTGGCCGCCGGTCATCGCCACCGCGTCGTTGTAGAGGATCTTGTAGGTGATGTTGACGCCGGCGGCGACCGCCGCGCGGATCGCCAGCAGCCCGGAGTGGAAGTACGTGCCGTCGCCCATGTTGGCGAACACGTGCTGCACGCCCGAGTGCGCGGCCATGCCGAGCCAGGTGGCGCCTTCGCCGCCCATCTGGCTGATGGTGAGCGTGCGCCGTTCCATGCCCACCGCCATCAGGTGGCAGCCGACGCCGGCGAGCGCGTTGCTGCCTTCGGGCACGCGCGTCGAGCGGCTGTGCGGGCAGCCCGGGCAGAAGTACGGCGTGCGCTGCAGCGTCAATTGCGGCGGCGCGGCGGCTGGTGGCGCAGCCGCGCGCGCGGCCCAGTCGCCAGCCGGGTCGAGCCGCGCCAGCCGCGACGCGAGCGCGCGCGCCACGATCTGCGGCGTCAGTTCGCCGGTGGGCGGCAGCAGCCACGGCGCGTGCGGCACCGGCCACTCGCCGGCCTCGTCGAACTTGCCGAGCACGCGCGGGCGCACGTCGTCGCGCCAGTCGTACAGCATCTCCTTGAGCTGGTACTCGATGATCTGCCGCTTCTCCTCGACGACCAGGATCTCCTGCAGGCCGGTGGCGAACTCGCGCACCGCATTGGCCTCGAGCGGCCACGGCATGCCGACCTTCATCACGCGCAGCCCGAGCGCGGCGGCGCGCTCGTCGTTCAGATTCAGTTCGCGCATCGCCTGGCGCAGGTCGGTGAACGCCTTGCCGCAGGCCAGCACGCCCAGCCGCGCGCGCGGCGAATCGACGACGACGCGGTTGACGCCGTTGGCGCGCACCCATGCCAGCGCGGCGTAGATCTTCCACGCCTGCATGCGGTGTTCCTGCGCCGGCACCGGGTCGGGCCAGCGGATGTTCAGCCCGCCGGACGGCAGCTCGATGTCGCTCGGCTCGACGAAGCTGCGCGCCGCGCCCAGCTCGACCACCGCCGAGCTTTCGACGATGTCGGACGACATCTTCAGCGCCACCCACAGGCCGCTGTAGCGCGACAGCGCCCAGCCCATCAGGCCGTAGTCGAGCACGTCCTGCAGGTTGCTCGGCGCCAGCACCGGAATGCCGCAGGCCGAGAACACGTGCTCGCTCTGGTGCGCCACCGCCGACGAGCGCGCGCCGTGGTCGTCGCCCGCGACGACGAGCACGCCGCCCGCGCGCGCGGTGCCGGCGTGGTTGGCGTGCTTGAAGACATCGACGCAGCGGTCGACCCCGGGCCCCTTGCCGTACCACAGCGCGAAGATGCCGTCGCGCTTGGGCCTCGGCAGCAGGTGCAGTTGCTGCGAGCCCCAGACCGCGGTGGCGCCGAGGTCCTCGTTGACCGCGCATTCGAACTTGACGTCGTGCGCATCGAGGAACGGCCGCGCCACGTGCAGCGCGGCGTCGAGCGCGGCCAGCGGCGAGCCGCGGTAACCGGTGACGAAGCCCGCGGTGTTCAGCCCCGCGGCGCGGTCGCGCTCGCGCTGCAGCATCGGCAGCCGCGTCAGCGCCTGCACACCGGTGAGGAAGACGCGACCGCGTTCGAGGCGGTACTTGTCTTCGAGCGTGGCTTCGGCGAGGGTCACGGGCGGGCCTCTACTCGGGCTTGGCGCCGGTGAGCGCAATGATGCGGCGGTAGCGGTCGAGGTCGCGCCGCAGCAGCGCGTCGAGGTCGGCCGGCGTGCCCGGCGCGGCGTCGAGCCCGGTGGCTGCGAGCTTGTCGATCACTGCCGGGTCGCGCAGGATGGTGCCGACCTCGGCGGCAAGGCGGGCGACGATCGGCGCCGGCGTGCCGGCGGGCGCGAACAGTGCATACCAGTTGACCAGCGCGAACTCGGGCCAGCCGCTCTCGGCGAAGGTCGGCACCTCGGGCGCGGTGGCGTGCCGCGCCGGGCTAGTCACCGCCAGTGCCACCGCCTTGCCGGCGCGCGCGTGCTTGATGCCGTTGCCGGCGACGACCAGACTGAGCTGCACCTGCCCGCCGAGCAGATCGACCAGCGCTTGCCCGCCGCCCTTGTACGGCACGTCGATCACATCGATGCCCGCCATCTTCTTGAACCAGGCGAAGCCGAGAAAGTGCGGGCTGCTGGTGCCCAGCGAGCCGAACGACAGCCGCCCAGGCTGCGCCTTGGCGGCGGCCACCAGCTCGGGCAGCGTGCGCACGCCGGCCGACGGGTGCGCCAGCAGCATCAGCGGCGACGTGGTGAGCTGCGCCACCGGTGCGAAGTCGCGCAGGCTGTCGTACGGCAGGTTGGCCGCGTAGGCGGCGTTGATGGCGTGGATGTCGGTGGTCAGCAGCAGCGTGTGGCCGTCGGCCGCCGCGCCGGCCACCGCGCGCGTGGCGATGACCGAATTGCCGCCCGGCCGGTTGTCGACCAGCACCGTGGTGCCGAGCACCGGCGCCAGCCGCTCGGCGAGCAATCGCGCGACGACGTCGGTGCCGCCACCCGGGGCGAACGGCACGACGATGCGCAGCGGCTGCGACGCGAACTCCGCGGCGCGAAGCGGGGCGGAGAACATGGCGGCCGCGGACAGCAGCCACGACATCAAGAGGCGCAGCGCTCTCATCGTCGAATCTCCTTTCGCACGCGCCTGCTTCAACCGGTGGCGCCGAAATCGGCCGTGCGGCGCTCGAGAAA
>DASURM010000460.1:0-2421 GCA_036280035.1 Burkholderiaceae bacterium
CAGATGGAGCGAAAATGCAAAGCGACACCGTCGACCGCGTCGTCGTGATCCTCGGCACCGGCGGCACGATCGCCGGCGTGCAGGGGGCGGGCGACTCCACCTACCAGGCTGCACAACTGGGCATCGACGCGCTGGTGCGCACAGTGCCGGAACTCGGCGGCGCGGCGCTGCAGACCGAGCAGGTGGCGCAGGTCGACAGCAAAGACATGACCCACGCGGTCTGGCAGACGCTGGCGCAGCGAGTCCACCATCACCTGGTGCGCGACGAGGTGGCTGGCATCGTGGTCACGCACGGCACCGACACGATGGAAGAGACGGCCTATCTGCTGCATCGCGTGCTGGCGCCGGGCAAGCCGGTGGTGCTCACCGGTGCCATGCGGCCGGCCACGTCGCGCCAGTCCGACGGACCGGGCAATCTGGCGCACGCGGTCGCGTTGGTGCGCGAGCCGGGTGCGCACGGGGTGCTGGTGGTGATGGCCGGCACCGTGCATGGCGCGGCCGATGTGCGCAAGGTGCATCCGCACCGGCTCGACGCGTTCGGATCGAGCGATGTCGGGCCGCTGGCGCGGTTCGAAGACGACGGGCGCCTGCGTCGCCTGCGCGCCTGGCCGACCGGCGAGGCGCTCGGCATCGCGCTGCTCGACGCCGAGCCGGCGGCGTGGCCTGCGGTGGAGGTCGTCACCAGCCACGCCGGGGCGGGCGCGGCGCTGATCGACGCGTTGGTGCGCAACGGCGTCAAAGGCATCGTGATCGCCGCCACCGGCAACGGCACGATGCACCATGCGATCGAGCAGGCGCTGCGCGACGCTGCGTGGTCCGGTGTCCGCGTGCTGCGCGCCACCCGCTGCGGCGAGGGCGCCATCCTGGAGCCCGACGGCCAGAGCGCGGAGTGGCCCGCCGCCGGCGCGCTGACGCCGGCCAAGGCACGGATCGAGTTGATGCTGGGGTTGATGTAGGCCGTCAGGCCGCCATCGGGTCGATTGAGACGTAGGCCTTGATCGACGCACCTGGCCGGCCCGCGTGTGCGTCTCAGGGCAGCGTGGTGCTCCAGTTCAACACCACACCGTGGCGGTCGAGGCGCAGGATCAGCGATTGCTTGGGGTCGGCCAGCCAGCTTGACAGCGCAGCGCTCGCCGTCGAACTCGCCACGTCGGCCCAGCTCTGGCGATCGGACGCCGCGCGCGCGTAAGCAATGGGGGTGTCGAGGCTGGTGGTCGCCGGTTGTTTGGGGTCGACCAGCCACCAACTCGACAGTGCGGCGACCGCCGCAGAGCCGGCCACATCGGCCCAACGGTGGCGATCGGACGCCACACGCGTGTAGCCGACGTAGGTGGCCAGCCCGTACAGCGGCCACGCATGCTGCCAACCGTAGCGACGGTGGACGTAGGTGGCCGATGCAAAGGCGCGCGACGCGTGGCCCGACGGGAACGACTGGTCATTGGTGCCGTCGGGCCGCTCGACGTGCGTGGTGCGCTTGAGCAGCTCGGTGGCCGCCACGGTCACGACGAATGACTCGGTGAACTGCAGGGCGCCGGTTCGCTCGCCGCGCCACAGCTCGACCCCGAGCGTGGCCACCGGCATCGCGACACTGAGCACATCCCCGGCTTCGCGCGTGGCATCGGAGCTCGCGACCGCGCCATTCGTGAAGACCGCGATCGTCAGCACCGCGAACCGTCCCATTTGCGTGTGTCTCCACGGCTACTGTGGGCAGCATAGCCCCACGGGCGGGGCAGCTCCAGCAGGAGCGCTTACCGTGGCGACAAGACGCCGCGCACAACGGGAGCGGCGGCGCCCCCGGGAATCGTCAGGCCGCGATGCGGTCGCGCTCGGTGTCCCGGAAGGCGCTGGCGCGCCGGTCCTCACCCACGAAGGGCAGCGAGTGTTCGCGGCCAGCCCCATGCACCCTCGGGAGTGAACTTGCCCGCCGGGAGCTCAGCCGCCGACCGTGATGGATTCGATCTGTGCGTGCAATTCGAGCCAGCGCTCTTCGAGCATCGCCGTCTCGGCGGCGATGTGATTGAGCCGACGTCCGTGCTCGGCCATGTCGGTGCTCGGCACCGCTCCGGCGAGCAGCGCCGCCTCGAGCTCGGCCTTTTCCGCGCCGAGCCTCTCGAGCCGGCCGTCGATCTGCGTGATCTCCAGGCGCAGTGGCCGCGTACGGGTGGCCAGTTGGGCGCGCGATTGCGCCTGCTGCTTGCGCTCGTCGCGCCGGTTGCCGGCCGGTGGGGAGGCCTTCGGCGCAGGCGCGCGGGCGTTGGGCGCGGCGACCACCGAAGGTGACCGACCGGGTCGCGCCGGCGCTTCGCCGCCTCGCGCGCGGGCGCGCGCCACTTCCAGCAACCAGCGCTGGTAGTCGTCGAGGTCGGCGTCGAGTTCCTCGACGCCGCCGTCGACCACCAGCCAGAACTCGTCGCACACCTC
>DASURM010000461.1:0-6534 GCA_036280035.1 Burkholderiaceae bacterium
ACGTGGCGGCCGCGGCGCTGGCCGGCGGGCTCGTCGGCAGCATGTACCTGCGCGGGCTGGTGCTCGACTTCCGCGCCGGCTGGCAGAGCACGTTCCTCGACGCCACCGGCGTGCAGGAGTTGCTGAGCCATCTGCTGGCGCCGGCCTCCGCGCTCACCGGCATCGCCGTGCCCGACGCCGCCGCCATCGAGGCGATGCGGCTGACCTCGCCGGAGCAGGTGGCAAGCGTCAGCGCTGCGCCGTGGATCCACCTCTACGCCGCCACGCTGCTGCTGGCGGTGGTGGTGCCGCGGCTCGTGCTCGCGCTGTGGGCGCTGGCGCGCGCGGCGTGGCGCGCCGGGCACTTCGAGCTGCCGATCGACGACCCCGCGCTGCTGCGCGAGGTGCAGGCGCTGCGCCGGCAGCCGAGCGTGGTGCAGGTGTGCCCGTACGCGCAGGAGCCCGCGGCGCAGGCCGCGCTCGGGCTGCGCACGCTGCTGGCGCGCGAATTGGGCGAGGATCTGCAACTGCAGATCGCCGCCGCCACCGCGGTCGGCGACGAAGACGGCGCTTCGCAGCGGCTGGCTGCCGCCGGCATCACGCTGCGCGTGCTGCTGGTCGACCTCGCGGCGACGCCGGAGGACGACCACCACGGCCGCTTCGTCGACGCCTTGCGCGCCGCGGCGCCGGCGCTGCCGCTGATGCTGGTGGTCGACGAATCGGGCTACCGGCAGCGTTTCGCGACCATGTCCGAGCGCGTCGGCGAGCGCCGCGCGGCGTGGCGGCGGTGGGCCGGCGCGCGCGAGTTGCAGTGGCGCTCGTACGCGCTCGACGAACTCGATGCGCTCGGCGCCGCGGCGCCGGCCGCGCCATGACGGCAGCCACCATCGCGCTGAGCCTGATCTCGCACACCAACGCGGGCAAGACCACGCTGGCGCGCACGCTGCTGCAGCGCGACGTCGGCGAGGTGCGCGACGCGCCGCACGTCACCGAGTTCAGCGAGGATCACCTGCTGCTGGCCAGCCCCGCGGGCGACGAGCTGCGCCTGTGGGACACGCCGGGCCTCGGCGACAGCGTGCGGCTGGTGCGGCGGCTGCAGCGCCAGGGCGGCGCGATCGGCTGGTTCCTCACCGAGGTGTGGGACCGCTGGCGCGACCGCTCGTTCTGGGGCACCCAGCAGGCGCTGCGCCACGTGCGCGACCAGGCGCAGGTGGTGCTGTACCTCGTCAACGCCGCCGAGTCGCCGGCGGCAGCCGCGTACGTCGAGGCCGAGATGGCGCTGCTCGCCTGGCTCGACAAGCCGGTGCTGGTGCTGCTCAACCAGCTCGGGGCGCCGCGCGGCAGCGACGACGAGGCGCGCGAGGTCGAGCAATGGCGGCGCCACCTGCAGCCGCTGCGCGCCGGCGTGCAGGTGCTGCCGATGGACGCCTTCGCGCGCTGCTGGGTGCAGGAACTGGCGCTGCTGCAGGCGGTGCGCTCGCTGCTCGAAGGCGGCGCGCAGGAGGCGATGGCGCGCCTGACCGACGCCTGGCGCAGCAGCCGCCAGGCCACGTTCGAGCAGGCGATCGCGGTGCTGGCGCGCAGCCTGGCGTGCATCGCGTGCACGCGCCAGCCGGTCGACAGTGCGCGCGGTCTCGGCGAGCGCATCAAGCGGCTGGCGGCCTGGCTCGGCCCGCTGGCCGGCGATGGCAGCCCGCTCGAGCAGGCGCGCGCGGCGCTGGCGGCACAGCTCGACGACGAGGTGCGAGCGAGCACCGGCGAGTTGCTGCGCTTGCACGGCCTCGAAGGCCAGGCGCAAGGCGAGATCCTGGCGCGCGTCGCCAGCCAGTTCGACGTGCAGACCCGCGTGCCCGAAGGCAAGGCGGCGGTGCTCGGAGGCATGGTGAGCGGCGCGCTCGCCGGGCTGAAGGCCGATGTGGTCAGCGGCGGGCTCACGATGGGCGCCGGCCTGCTCGCCGGTGGCCTGCTCGGCGCGCTCGGCGCGGCCGGGCTGGCGCGCGGGGTCAACGTGCTGCGCGGCGGCGGGCCGCCGACGGTTGGCTGGAGCGCCGAGGCGATGGCGCCGCTGGTCGAGTCGGCGCTGTTGCGCTACCTCGCGGTGGCGCACTTCGGCCGCGGCCGCGGGCAGTGGGTCGAAGGCGAGGCGCCCGCCTTCTGGCGCGACGTGGTCGGCGCGGCGCTGGCGCCGCTGCAAGGCGAACTGCAGGCGCTGTGGGCTTCGCGCCCGGCCAAGGCCGATGCCGCCGCCGACGCCGAGCGCATCGCCGCCGCGCTGCAGCCGCTGCTGCAGCGCGCAACGCGCGAGGTGCTGACGCAGCTGTATCCGGACACCGCGCCGCAGGCGCTGTGATCGCGGGCGCTGCGCCGCCGCAGCGCGCGGCGCGACAATGCACGCGCGGGCCGGCGGTCGCCACCGCCGCCGCGACGCGAAGGATCCGACGATGCTGCTGTCCGACCACCACCTCGCCGTGCAGGACGCCGTGCGCACCTTCGTGCGCGAGCGCATCGCGCCGCAGGCCGCGGCGTGGGACAAGACGCACCACTTCCCGCGCGACGAACTCAAAGGGCTGGCTGCGCTCGGCTGCTACGGCGTCGCGGTGCCCGAGGAGTTGGGCGGTGCCGGGCTCGACTACCTGGCGCTGGCGATCATCCTGGAGGAGATCGCCGCCGGCGACGGCGCCACCAGCACCGTGGTCAGCGTCAACAACTGTCCGGTGTGCTCGATCCTGATGATGTTCGCCAACGACGAGCAGAAGCGCCGCTTCCTGGTGCCGCTGGCACGCGGCGAGATGCTGGGCGCGTTCTGCCTCACCGAGCCGCAGGTCGGCTCCGAGGCCGGCGGGTTGAAGACCACTGCAATGCGCGACGGCGACCACTACGTGCTCAACGGCGTCAAGCAGTTCATCACCAGCGGCAAGAACGGCGACCTCGCGATCGTGATGGCGGTGACCGACAAGGCGGCGGGCAAGAAGGGCATCAGCGCCTTCGTCGTGCCGACGAAGACGCCGGGCTACGTGGTGGCGCGCGTCGAGGACAAGATGGGCCAGCACGCCAGCGACACCGCGCAGATCGCGTTCGAGAACTGCCGCGTGCCGGCAGCCAACCTGCTGGCCGACGAAGGCATGGGGCTGAAGATCGCGCTGTCGGGGCTCGAAGGCGGGCGCATCGGCATCGCGTCGCAGGCGCTCGGCATGGCGCGGGCGGCGTTCGACGCGGCGCTGGCCTACAGCCACGAGCGTCGCGCGTTCGGCCAGCCGATCTTCGAGCACCAGGCGGTGCAGTTCAAGCTGGCCGAGATGGCGATGAGAATCGAGGCCGCGCGCCAGCTCACCTGGCACGCGGCGTCGCTGAAGGACGCCGGCCAGCCCTGCCTGAAGGAAGCGGCGATGGCCAAGCTCAACGCCAGCGAGATGGCCGAGGCCGTCTGCTCGGCGGCGATCCAGGTGTTCGGCGGCTACGGTTACGTCAGCGATTTCCCGGTCGAGCGCATCTACCGCGACGTTCGCGTGTGTCAGATCTACGAAGGCACGAGCGAGGTGCAGAAGATCCTGATCGCGCGCGCGCTGCGCTGACCCGGATGAGCCCGATGACGACCAAGGCGCCGCTGCAGTTCTACTTCGACTTCTCGTCGCCGTACTCGTACGTCGCCTCCGAGTGGGTCGAGGCGCTCGCCGCGCGCCACGGCCGCACGGTGCAATGGCACGCGCTGCTGCTGGGCGTCACCTTCCGGGCTGCCGAGCTGCGCAGCCCGGTGCAGTACCCGATCAAGCGCGAGTACAGCTTCCACGACTTCGCGCGCTCGGCGCGCTTCGAGGGCGTGCCCTATGTGCAGCCGCAGCCGTTTCCGATCGCAACCCAGAATGCCGCGCGCGTGTTCTGGTGGCTGGCCGACACCCAGGGCATGGCCGCGGCGGCGGCATGGGCGCGCGCCGGCCTGCGCGCGTACTTCGTGCGCGGCGTGCCCCTCGACGATGCGGCGGCCCTGAAGGCGCTGGCCGCGCAATCGGGGCTCGACGCCGCAGTGGCCGAGCAGGTGTGGGCCGACCCGGCGTGGAAGGAGCGGCTCAAGCGTGCCAACGAGTCGGCGCTCGCCGCCGGCGTGTTCGGCGCGCCGTGGTTCGGCATCGACGGCGAGCCGTTCTGGGGCAACGACCGCAAGCCGCAGATCGAACGCTGGCTCGCGCAGGGCGCGTTCTGACTGGCCGACCGCGACGGCAGAGTGCCCGCCCGCGCTGACGCATGATGTGCGCCTGTCCCACGGAGACCCCCAACGATGAAAACGGTCAAATCGATGGTCGACGAGGCGATGGCCGACATCACCACCTACAGCGTCGAGCAGGCGCGCGAGCTGCACGGGCGCGACGACGTGCAGTTCATCGACATCCGCGATGTGCGCGAGCTCGAGCGCGAGGGCGTGGTCCCCGGCGCGTTCCACGCGCCGCGCGGCATGCTCGAGTTCTGGGTCGACCCCGAGTCGCCGTACCACAAGCCCTTGTTCGCGCGGCCGCACACGCGCTATGTGCTGTTCTGCGCCGCGGGCTGCCGCTCGGCGCTGGCCACCAAGACGCTGCAGGAGATGGGGCTCGAGAACGTGGCGCACATCGAAGGCGGCTTCGAGGCATGGAAAGGCTCCGGCGCGCCGGTGGCCGACAAGGCGCACAAGACGGGCAAGCCGAAGTGAACGGCCGGCGATGGATCTGACGTCGTACCTGCGCATCCAGGCGCGCGCCAACGGCTTGTCGAACCACCGGCTGCATGCCGCAATGGCGCCGCTGCCGCAGGCGGAGTTCCAAGCGTCGCGAGTCGGCTTCTTCCCGAGCCTGGCGGCCACGCTGAACCACATCCTGCTGGTCGATCTCTACTACATCGGTTCGCTGCACGGCGACCCGGGCGCGCGCTCCGCCGCGCTGGCGTTCGAGCCGAGCAGCAACCTGCCCGACCTGGCCGCGCGTCAGGCCGAGAGCGACCGGCGACTGATTGCCTTGTGCGATCGGCTCGACGCCGCGGCGCTCGACGCCGAGGTGGCGATGGAGCGCGCCGATCACGTGCAGCGCGACCGCGCCGGCCACGTGCTGGCGCACCTGTTCAACCACCAGACGCATCATCGGGGTCAGGCGCATGCGATGCTGTCGAGCACCGCGATCGCTCCGCCGCAGCTCGACGAGTTCATGATGCCCAGCGAGGCCCACCTGCGCGCTGCCGACATGGCGGCGCTCGGCTGGCGCGAGGCCGACATCTACCGCTGAGAACGCGCGCGGGCGCGGGCGGCCACAGGAGAGGAGCGATGACGAGCGAGCCCCGGGGCGACGTGCCGCAGCCGCTGGCCGGGCTGAAGGTGGTGGAGTTCACCCACATGGTGATGGGCCCCACCTGCGGCATGGTGCTGGCCGACCTCGGCGCCGAGGTGATCAAGGTCGAGCCGATCGACGGCGACCGCACGCGCACGCTGCTCGGCGCGGGCATCGGCTTCTTCCCGCTGTTCAACCGCAACAAGAAGAGCATCCAGATCGACCTGCACAAGCCTGCCGGCGCCGCGGTGGCGCGGCAGCTCGCAGCGAGCGCCGACGTGGTGGCCGAGAACTTCAAGCCCGGCACGATGAACAAGTACGGGCTCGACTACGCCTCGCTCGCCGAGAACAACCCGCGGCTGATCTACGCCAGCCTGAAGGGCTTCCTGCCCGGGCCGTACGACCACCGCACCGCGCTCGACGAGGTGGTGCAGATGATGGGTGGCCTGGCGTACATGACCGGCCGCCCCGGCGACCCGCTGCGCGCCGGCTCGTCGGTCAACGACATCATGGGCGGCATGTTCGGCGCCATCGCGATCCTCGGCGCGCTGATCCAGCGCGGCATCAGCGGCCGCGGCATGGAGGTGCAGAGCGCCCTGTTCGAGAACAACGTCTTCCTGGTCGGCCAGCACATGCTGCAGTACGCGATCAGCGGCGTGCCGGCGGCGCCGATGCCCGCGCGCATCAGCCCGTGGGCGATCTACGACGTGTTCACCGTCAAGGACGGCGAGCAGATCTTCCTCGCCGCGGTGAGCGACTCGCAGTGGAACATCTTCTGCGACACGCTCGGCTTCGCCGACCTCGCGGCCGACCCCGCGCTGAAGACCAACAACGACCGCGTGCGCGCGCGCTCGACGCTGCTGCCCGAGCTGGGCCGGCGATTGAAGGCGTTCGGCGCCGCCGAGCTGGCGCAGCGCTTCGAGGCCGCCGGCCTGCCGTTCGCGCCGATCATGAAGCCCGAGCAGTTGCTCGACGACCCGCACCTCGCGGCCACCGGCGGCCTGGCCGACATCACGCTGACCGACGGCGAGCGCGCCGGGCAGGCGGTGAAGACGACGCTGTTCCCGCTCACGCTCGCCGGCCGGCGCTTGGGCGTGCGGCTGAACCCGCCGCAGCGCGGCCAGCACACGCGCGAGGTGCTGTCGGCGATCGGCCTCGCGACGGGCGAGATCGACGCGCTGGTCGAGCAGCGCGCCGTTGCCTAGACAATCACGACCTCGCCGCAAACCAAACAGGTGACCCCGATGACCCCCTCGATGAACCGCCG
>DASURM010000462.1:0-2543 GCA_036280035.1 Burkholderiaceae bacterium
TGATCCACAGGTGGCGCTGCAGCGGCACGTCGACGGCGGCAAACGCCGCCAGCGGCAGCAGCAACCACCACAGCCCGCCGAGCACGGCCTGCGCCGTGTGTGCCAGCGCCGCCGGCAGCGGCATCGCCAGCGCGTCGTGAAAGCGCGCGAGCGCGCGGCCAAGCGCGATGCCGCCGATCACCGCGAGCACGAGCGCGAGCGCGCTCGCCTTCAGGGCGTCGCCCAGTTGCGCCATCGAGAACAGCCGCGCGATGCCGGCCAGCGGGTTCAGCTTGGTGGCGCGCGGCGCCAGCGGCTTCCAGGTGAAGTTCCAACCGCCCGACAGCACCGCGGCGAGCGCAGCGGTCACCGCCAGGCCGAGGCCGAGCGGCAGCAGTACGGCCAGCAGGCGGTGCGACTGCCGCGACAGCGCCTCGAGCATCGCCTGCGGCGTGGCCAGCGCGGCGGCGTCGAAGCGCAGCGCCGACGCCAGCAGGTCAGCGGCCGCCTGCGTGGCCGGCGCCGCCAGCACGACGAGCGCGGCGACGCCGATCCCCAGTGGCAGCAGATGCGCGAGGTCGCGCGAACGCGCGACCTGGCCATCCTCGCGCGCCTTGGCGATGCGCCGGTGCGAAGCGGGCAGGTTGCGGTCTTGCTGGTCGGCCATGTGCGGAACGACGACGGTCGGTTCCGCCATCGTGCCGACGGCGCGCGTTTCTTAAGCCCGAAAAGCCGGGCAGTGGCCGGCCCTTTTTACAACCAGCGCGGCGGCTGCGGCGTGCTCGCGCATCGCCGGCGGCGCTGCCCGCTCAGGCGGCGATCTTCTGCACGATCTTCTGCACCTTCTCTTCGAGCGTCGCCCTCGTGAACGGCTTCACGATGTAGCCCGAGGCGCCGGCCTGCGCGGCCAGCACGATGTCGTCCTTGCGCGCCTCGGCGGTGACCATCAGCACCGGAATGTGCTTCAACGCGTCGTCGGCGCGCACGGCCTTGAGGAACTCGATGCCGTTCATGTTCGGCATGTTGATGTCGCAGACCACGAAGTCGAAGCGCTGCGACTTCAGCGCGGCCAGTGCCGCGGCGCCGTCCTCGGCCTCTTCGGCCTTCTCGCAGCCCATCTCCTTGAGCAACCCGCGAACGATCCGCCGCATGGTCGAGAAATCGTCAACGATCAGGTACCTCAGGTCGGCGGGGGCGCTCATGGCGACGGTCCTTCGGGCGCACGGACTTCATGCGCTGCCCATGGTTTATCGGCCCGAGGTCGGCGGACTTGACACCACGGTGGGCTTCTCGGGCTTGATCGACGGTTCGGCGCTCGCGCCATCGACCGGCTGCGACTTGAACATCGCGTCTTCGGCCTCGCGGGTCATCACCACGATGCTGATGCGGCGGTTGGCCGGATCGTCGGGCCGCTCGCGCTCGAGCAGCTGGCTGGCCGCCAGCCCCTGCACGCGCAGCACGCGGTCGTCGGGCAGGCCGCCGGCCAGCAGCTCGCGGCGCGAGGCGTTGGCGCGGTCGGCCGACAACTCCCAGTTGCTGTAGCCGCGCACGCCGCCGGCAAACGGCGTGGCGTCGGTGTGGCCCTCGAGCGTGAGGCGGTTGGGCACATCGGCCAGCACGGCGCCGATCGAACGCAGCAGCTCCTGCATGTAGGGCTGCACCTGCGCCGAGCCGCTGGCGAACATCGGCCGGTTGAGGGCGTCGACGATCTGGATGCGCAGGCCGTCGCGCGTCAGCTCCAGAAGAACCTGCGAACGGAACTGGGCCAGCGCCGGGTTGCTCTGCACCTCGCCCTCGAGGCGCTGCTGCAGGCTGCGCAGGCGCGAGATCTCGGCGCGCATCTGCTCGTCCCTGAGCGCCTTGAGGTTGACGGTCTTGCGTTCGGGCTCGACCTCGCCGCGCTTGACCTGGCCGGTGGTGCGGGTGAGATCCTGCCCGCCGCCCTTGACCACGTGCGACGCGTCGCCCGCCCCCGAGCCGCCGAGCATCGCGAGCTTCAACGGGGCGGAGAAGTAGTCGGCGATGCCCTTCTTGTCGCCCTCGGTGGTCGAGCCGAGCAGCCACATCAGCAGGAAGAACGCCATCATCGCGGTGACGAAGTCGGCGTAGGCGATCTTCCACGCCCCGCCGTGCGGCGCATGCCCACCGCGCTTGACGCGCTTGACGATGATCGGCTGCAGCTTGCGCGCGTCACCGGCCATGGCGGTCACTCCCTGCGGTCACTTCTTCCCCTTCACGTGCTTCTCCAGCTCCGTGAAGCTGGGGCGTTCGGTGGAGAACAGCACCTTGCGGCCGAACTCGACCGCGACCTGCGGCGCGTAGCCCTGCATGCTGGCGAGGAGCGTCGTCTTGATGCATTGCAGCTCCTTCGAGCTCTCGTCGTTCTTCTGCTCGAGGCGGCCACCCAGCGGCTCGACCACCGCGTAGGCGAGCAGGAGGCCGAGGAAGGTGCCGACCAGCGCCGAGCCGATCATCCCGCCGAGCACCGCCGGCGGCTGGCCGACCGAGCCCATGGTGTTGACCACCCCGAGCACCGCCGCCACGATGCCGAATGCCGGCAGGCC
>DASURM010000463.1:0-3082 GCA_036280035.1 Burkholderiaceae bacterium
CACAGCGGCCGACCGACGGTGGTCACAGTCGGAGTCGGTGCAACGGCGGTGGCGGCCAAACCCCTGCCTGTCGAGCGGCATCGGCCAGGGGTCGCGGCCCTCGCGCCCTAGAATCGTGCGCTTCCCCTGTGCCGGGACCAACCCCGCGGCACGTCTGCCCCTCCAGCAAGAACGCATCGCTGCCCATGACCCACGTCGTCACCGAGTCGTGCATCCGCTGCAAGTACACCGACTGCGTCGATGTCTGCCCGGTGGACTGCTTTCGCGAGGGTCCGAACTTCCTGACCATCGACCCCGACGAGTGCATCGACTGCGCGGTGTGCATCCCCGAGTGCCCGGTGAACGCGATCATGCCGGAGGAAGACGTGCCGCAGGATCAGCAGCGCTTCATCGCGCTCAACGCCGAGCTAGCCAAGAAGTGGCCGAGCATCACCAAGCGCAAGGCGGCGCCGCCCGACGCCGACGAGTGGAAAGACCGCAAGGACAAGCTGCCACAACTGGTGCGCTGACGCGCCGGCCAAACCATGGATCAATTGGCTGCAGACGCCACAGCGCAGACACCCGGCGCCGCCGAGGGCCCGATCGAGACCGACGCGGTGATCATCGGTGCCGGGCCGGTGGGGCTGTTTCAGGTGTTCGAGCTCGGGCTACTGGAGATCAAGGCCCACGTCATCGATTCGCTGCCGAATCCGGGTGGTCAGTGCATCGAGCTGTACCCCGACAAGCCGATCTACGACATCCCGTCGGTGCTGGTCTGCACGGGGCGCGAGCTGACGCAGAACCTGCTGAAACAGATCGAGCCATTCAAGGCCACGTTTCACATGGGCGAAGAGGTCAGCGTGGTGCGCAACCGCGACGACGGCCGCTTCGATGTGCACACCAGCCGCGACACCCGGTTGATCGCCAAGACGGTGTTCATCGCCGGCGGCGTCGGCTCGTTCCAGCCGCGCACGCTGAAGGTCGAGGGCATCGAGCGACACCGCGATTCGCAACTCTTCTATCGCGTGCGCGACCCCGCGCAGTTCTCGGGCAAGCGGCTGCTGATCGTGGGCGGCGGCGATTCGGCGCTCGACTGGGCGCTGAACTTCGCCGATGGCCCGCACCAGGCCGACGTGACGCTGCTGCACCGGCGCGACGGCTTCCGCGCGGCGCCGGCCAACGTGGCGCGCATGCACGAGTTGTGCGCGGCCGGCAGGATGAAGTTCCTGGTCGGCGAGGTCACCGCGTTCGGCGAGGTCGACGGCCGGCTGGCCAGCGTCACCGTCGGCAGCGGCGGCGAACCGGTGGCCACGGTGCCGTGCGACGCGGTGCTGGTGTTCTTCGGCCTCAGCCCGCGGCTCGGGCCGATCGCCAACTGGGGCCTGGCGATCGAACGCCGTCAGCTCACCGTGGACACCGAGCGCTTCGAAACCAGCGTCCCGGGCATCTTCGCGGTCGGCGACGTCAACAACTACCCGGGCAAGAAGAAGCTGATCCTCTCGGGGTTTCACGAGTGCGCGCTGGCGGCCTTTGCGGCGGCGAGCTACGTGTTTCCCGACCGGCGCATCGTGCTGCAATACACCACCACCAGCCCCAAGCTGCACAAGGTGCTGGGCGTCGAGACGCCCGAGTTCGATTGACGCCGGCGCGCACAAGACAGCTCTGACGGGGCCCCGCCACGGGCCGGGCGCTGCCGATCGCGCATAATCACCCCGTTGCGCGCCACCGAGGCGCGTGGCAAATCGCTAGGGGTGCTGGGTCGCATGGCCCGGCTGAGAAAGTCCCTTTGAACCTGAAAGAAGCTCGCCTTGGCGAGCTTCAAAGTCTCCGACAGGGGGCTCTGAGGCTCGCCTTGGCGGGCTTCAAAGTCCCCGACAGGGGGCACGAGGTAATCCTCGCGCAGGGAAGCCCGCTGATGCAGCGCACTCGTTCGCCGTCCAGTTTGCCGACCTGCCATCGAACCGAGGTTCGCAGATGGCAACGCATTCGTTCGTCTTCTTCTCTCTGGCCGCCGCGCTGTGCGCCGCGGCCGTGGCCCAGGATGGCACCCAGACCGTCACCGTGACCGGGCGGGCGCCGCCGTCGGCGGCGGTGACCGGCTTCGACGACACGCCGCTGGCGCGTGTGCCGTTCAGCGCCACCGTGATCGGCCCCCTGCAACTGAGCGACGCCGGCGTGACCAACCTGGCCGACGTTGCCCGCGCGACGCCCGGCCTCAGCGACGCCTACAACGCGGTGGGCTACTGGAGCAACTTCACCGTGCGCGGCTTCGTGCTCGATCCGCGCAACAACTTCCGGCGCGACGGCCTGCCGATCAACGCCGAGACGGCGCTGTGGCTGGGCAACATTCAAAGTGTCGACGTGCTGCGCGGCACCAGCGGCATGCAAGCCGGCGTCAGCGCGCCGGGAGGCCTGGTCGATCTGGTGGTCAAGCGACCCAACGGCCCCCACCGCAACGCCACGCTCGGATTCGAATCCGACGGCAGCGTCGGCCTGGCGCTCGACCTCGGCGATCGCGCCGGGCCCGACGGCAGCATCGGGTGGCGCCTGAGCGCCGAAGCGACGCGGCTCGACCCGCCGCTGAATGCCACCCGAGGCCACCGCGAAGGCATCGCCGCGGCGGGCCAGTGGCGCATCGCCGACTCGCTGCTCGAAGCCGAGGCCGAACTCAACCGCCAATCGCAGCCGAGCCAGGCCGGGTTCAGCATGCTCGGGCCGCGGGTGCCCGACGCGCGCGACATCGACCCGCGCATCAACCTCAACGACCAGCCGTGGACCCTGCCGGTGGTGTTCACCGGCGAAACCGCGTCGCTGCGCTGGACGCAGCGGTTGGCGACCGACCTGACCTTCGTCGCGCATGCGATGACGCAGTGGCTGCGCACCGACGACCGCATGGCGTTCCCGTTCGGCTGCTCGAGCGAAGGCAACTTCGATCGCTACTGCAGCGACGGCACGTTCGACTACTGGGACTTCCGCAGCGAAGGCGAGCACCGGCGCAACTACGCGCTCGACCTCGGCCTCACCGGCCGCGCGACGCTGTGGGGGCACGAGCACCGCGGGCACGCCGGCGTGCTCGGCGCGCGTCAGCGCGCCGACATTCCGC
>DASURM010000464.1:0-6753 GCA_036280035.1 Burkholderiaceae bacterium
GCCTGCCCGGTGCCTGGGTCTGCGCGCCGTCGGCGATCGTGTCCGGTACCGCGATCTTCACGATCTCGCCGCGCGCGAAGCTCTGCTGCACGTCGTTGCCTGCTTCGGGTTCGACGCCGTAGACGGCGACGTCGGGCAGCAGGCCCTGCGCCGCCACTGCGCAACCCGACACCAGCCCGCCGCCGCCGACGCACACCAGCAGCGCGTCGAGGGTGCCGACCTCCTGCACCAGCTCGAGTGCTGCGGTGCCATGGCCGGCCATCACGTGGGGATGGTCGTACGGCGGGATCAGCGTCATGCCGCGCTCGGCTGCGATGCGCCGGCCGATCGCCTCGCGGTCCTCGCGCCGTCGGTCGTACAGAACGACCTCGCTGCCGCGCCGGCCCTGCTGGTAGGCGCGGGTCGCCGCGAGCTTGCCCGGCGGCGCGTCGCTCGGCATCACGAGCACCGACGGCATGTCGAGCAGCCGCGCGGCCAGCGCGATCGCCTGCGCATGGTTGCCCGACGAGAACGCGATCGCGCCGGCGCGGCGCTGCTCGGGCGTGAACTGCGCCAGCGCGTTGTACGCGCCGCGGAACTTGAACGCGCCGACGCGCTGCAGGTTCTCGCACTTGAAGAACAGCTTCGCCCCGGCGCGCTCGTCGGCCAGGCGCGAGGTCAGCACCGGCGTCTTGTGCGCGACGCCGGCCAGACGGTCGGCGGCGGCGCGGATGTCTTGCAAGGAGATGGCGAGCATCTCCACAGCATAGCGCGGCAACCGCAGCGCCGCGGCCAGCGCGCCGAGCACAGGGCGTTGCGCCGACAATGCCGGCATGAGCACGGCCTCGTCCACCGGCAGCGTGCCGCGGCAGATCGACGATCTGCCGGGCCCGCGCGGCCTGCCGCTGGTGGGCAACCTGTTCCAACTGCATCGCACGACGATCCACCGCAGCGTCGAGCGCTGGTGCCACGAGTACGGTCCGCTGTTCGCGTTTCGCATCGGCGCGCGCCGCATTGTCGTGGTGGCCGATCACGAGCGCATCGCCGCGGTGCTGCGCGACCGCCCCGACGGCTGGCGGCGCACGCAGCAACTGCAGGCGGTGGGCCGCGAGATGGGGTTGACGCCGGGCTTGTTCGGCTCCGAGGGCGACGCCTGGCGGCGCCAGCGGCGCATGGTGATGAGCGGGCTCGACCCGGGCCGGGTGCGCGCGTACTTCCCGTCGCTGAACAAGGTCACCGGCCGCCTGCGCGCGCGTTGGCTACGCGCCGCGCAGGCGGGGCGCACGCTCGACCTCTCGGCCGAGCTGATGCGCTACACCGTCGACACGGTGGCCGGGCTCGCGTTCGGCAGCGACATCAACACGCTCGAGTCCGACGGCGTGGTGATCCAGCAGCACCTCGACCGCATCTTTCCGGCGCTGTACCGCCGCGTGATGGCGCCGCTGTCGTACTGGCGCTGGATCCGGCTGCCGGCCGACCGCGCGCTCGATCGCAGCGTGGTCGAGGTCAAGCGCGCGATCGCCGGCTTCATCGCGCAGGCGCGCGAGCGGCTGCACGCCGACCCCGTGCGTCGCGCCGAACCGCCGAACCTGCTCGAGGCGATGATCGTCGCCGCCGAGGACGGCAGCGGCATCGACGACGACCAGGTGTCGGCCAACGTGCTGACGATGCTGCTGGCCGGCGAGGACACCACCGCGCACACGCTGGGCTGGCTGCTGCACCTGCTGCATCGCAACCCCGACGCGCTGGCGCGCGCGTGCGACGAGGCGCGCCGCATGGTGCCCGCGCAGCAAAGCGTCAGCCCCGAGCAGTTGGCGCAGCTCGACTTCATCGACGCCTGCATCCACGAAACGATGCGGCTCAAGCCGGTGGCGCCGTTCACCGTGATCGAGGCCCTGCGCGACACGCAGATCGGCGACCTGCAGGTGCCGCGCGGCACGCTGCTGTGGTGCGCGCTGCGCCATGACGCGCTGGCCGAGGCGCACTTCGAGCACCCAGCAAACTTCGACCCTGCGCGCTGGCTCGGCGCCGGCGCCGGCAATGCCAAGCGCGTGACGATGCCGTTCGGCGCCGGGCCGCGCATCTGCCCCGGCCGCTACCTCGCGCTGACCGAGATGAAGATGCTGCTGGCAATGCTGTTCGTGCACTTCGACGTCGTGGCCGTCGAAACGCCCGATGGCGGCGAGGCCACCGAGCGCATGTCGTTCACGATGGTGCCGGTGGGGCTGCGCATGCGGCTGCGCGAGCGCGCCGCGACTGCGCCCAACGCAGCGTCGGTTGCCGCGGCCGCGGGCTGACGCGCGAGGCGCTCCGGCACCGATTCGCCGCGCTCGTACGGCGGCGGGGCTCAGCGCCCCTGGAACCCTCCCGCGCGATAGGTGAGCACCAGCGTGTCGCGATGCCCTTCGCGCGCCGGGTCGCTCGGCTGGATCGGCGTCGACTCGTGGATCACGCGCGCATCGTCGAGCAGCAGCGCGGAGAACGGCTCGTCGAGAGTGAAGCGCAGGCCGCGCGGACCGGCGGCGTCGAACACGCGCGTCTCGCCGCCCTTGATGCCCGAGCGCGCGACCAGGATCACGGCCACGAAATCGACCCCGTCGCGGTGCGCGCCCTCTGGCGTCGGCCGGCCGATGCCGCCGGCGGTGGTGATGCGAAACGGGTGCGCCTCGACGAACCACGGCCGCGCACCGCGCAGACGTATCGCGCACTCTGCCAGCCCGCACAGCAGCTTTGCCCACGCCGGATCGGCGACCCAGGCAGCAGGCATCGGCTCGAAGTGGCGCTCGATGCCGCCGTGCAGCGCGTTGTACTCGAGGCTTTGCCAGTGCGGCCGGTGCGGCACCTGCCTGACGGTGTCGCCGTCGACCACGAAACACGAGTGGCGTCGCTGGCGGTAGTGGCCGCCGTCGCGCAGGTAGTGATCGGCGGGCAGGTCGTCCCAGCGCGGCCGCCAGGCGAGCAGGTCGGCCAAAGCCACGCCGCACTGGGCGACCAGCGACGCCGCGTCGATCACCGCATGGCCGTCGCGCACCAGCACCGCGAGGGCGTCGGATGCCGGCGTCAGCGGCGGCCGTGGCGCGGCGACGGTCACCGGGTTCCGCCTGCCAGCGCTGCGCCGCGGACCAGCGCCTCGATCTTGGCCAGCGCGATCGCACGGTCCATCGGTGCCATGCCGCAGTTGGTGCAGGCGATCAGCCGCTCGCGCGGCACGAAGCGCAGCGCGAGGCCGATCGTGTCGGCAATCACCGACGGCGACTCGACCTCGTCGCTGGCGACGTCGATCACGCCGACCATCACGTCCTTGTCGCCGAGCAGCGACATCAGTTCCGGCGGCACGTGCGAGTGGATGCACTCGAGCGACACCTGGTCGATCGAGCTGCGCGCGAGCAACGGAAATACCTTCTCGTACTGGCGCCACTGCGCGCCGAGCGTGTTCTTCCAGTCGAGGTTGGCCCGAATGCCGTAGCCGTAGCAGATGTGCACGGCGGTGGTACAGGTCAGACCCTGCGCGGCTCGCTCCAGAGCCCTCACGCCCCAGGCGGCGACATCGTCGAGGTAGACGTTGAACGCCGGCTCGTCGAACTGGATGATGTCGACGCCGTCGGCCTGCAGCGCCAGCGCCTCCTGGTTGAGCAGTTCGGCGAACGCGAACGCCAGCTCGACCCGGTCGCCGTAGTGCCGGTCGGCCACCGTGTCGACGATGGTCATCGGCCCGGGCAGCGTGAACTTGATCTGCCGCGTCGTGTGCGCGCGCAGGAAGCGCGCCTCGACCTCGTGCACGCGGCCCGTCAGGCGCAGCGGCGCCACCACCTGCGGCACCATCGCCTTGTAGCGGTCGTTGCGGATGCCGATCTCGACCTTGTGCTCGAAGTCGATGCCTTCGATGCGCTCGAGAAAGCCGTGCACGAAGTGCTGGCGCGACTGCTCGCCGTCGCCGATGGTGGTGAGGCCCGCGTCCTCCTGCGCCTTGATCCACAGCAGCGTGGCGTCGAGCTGGGCCTCGCGCAGCGCGGCGCCCTCGTGCGCCCAGCGCGGCCATAGCCGGTTCGTCTCGGCCAGCCAGCCGGGCTTGGGCAGGCTACCGGCGATCGCGGTGCGGAACATCGTGGACCTCCTTGTCGTGGTGTCATGCGGCGACGCCGCCGCTACCAGGTGTCGACGAACGAGCGCCGCGGCGGCAGCGGGTTGCGGCGCGCAGTGGCCAGCACGCGCAACAGCCAGTCGCGCGTGGCCGCGGGGTCGATGACGTCGTCGATCTCGAGGTGGCTGGCGATGTTGAGCGCGCGCCCGCGCTCGCGCATGCCGCCGAGCAGCCGCTCGAACAGCGCCTCGCGTTCGGCGCCCTCGACGGCGGCCAGCTCCTTGCGAAAGCCCAGCCGCACCGCACCTTCGAGGCCCATCGGGCCGAACTCGGCCTGCGGCCACGCCGCGGTGGCCACCGGGGCGTGGAAGTGGCCCGCGGTGAACGCCATCGCGCCGAGCCCGAAGCCGCGGCGCAGCACCACCGACACCACCGGCACGCGCAGCGCCGCCGCGGTGACGAACACGCGGCCGGCGTGGCGCATCATGCCCTGCGCCTCGACCGCCGGCCCGACCATGAAGCCCGGCGTGTCGACCAGCGTCACCAGCGGGTGCCCTGCGGCATCGGCCAGCTGCATGAAGCGCGCGAGCTTGTCGCAGCCGGCGACGTCGAGCGCCCCGGCCAGGTGGCGCGGGTTGGTCGCCGCGATCGCCACCGGGTGGCCGGCCAGCCGCGCCAGCACCGTGACGACCCCGGGCCCGAACGGCGCGCGCAACTCGATCACGCTGCCGCGGTCGGCGATGGTCTCGATGATCGCTCGCGGGTCGAACACCGCGTTGCGGCCGAGCGGGATCGCGTCGCGCAAGGCGCGCTGGTCGGCGGCGCCGGCGTCGGGCAACGCCCCCTGGTGCCAGGCCAGGATGCGCCGCGCCTCGCGCACCGCGTGCGCCTCGTCGTCGACCAGCAGGTCGATCGCGCCGGCGTTGGCCAGCGTCTGCGCCGGCCCAACGTCGTCGGGCGCCACCACGCCGAGGCCGCCGCCTTCGATCATCGCCGGCCCGCCCATGCCGATGCTCGCCGCACGCGTCGCGATCACGAGGTCGCAGCTGCCCAGCAGCGCCGCGTTGCCGGCGAAGCAGTAGCCCTCGACGAGGCCCAGCGTCGGCACCCGCCCCGACAGCGCGGCCAGCGCGCGGAAGGTGGTGCAGTGCAGACCCGACACAGACGTCGAATCGACGTCGCCCGGGCGTCCGCCGCCGCCTTCGGCAAACAGCACGAACGGCAACTGCTGCTGCGCCGCCAGCTCGAGCAGGCGGTCGGACTTGCGGTGGTTGTTCTCGCCCTGCGTGCCGGCGAGCACCGAGTAGTCGTAGGCCATCGCGGCGCAGCGCGCGCGCTGCTCGCCGAAATCGTTCGCGTGCACGAGCCCGGTGCCGGTGACGAGGCCGTCGGCCGGCGTGTTCTTCTGCAGGTCGTCGAGGCTGCGCCGGCCGCGCTGCGCGGCCACCGCGAACGCGCCGTATTCGACGAACGTGCCCTCGTCGAACAGTGCCGCGAGGTTCTCGCGCGCGCTGCGCCGGCCCTGGGCGTGACGCGCCGCCGCCATCTGCGGGCGCGCGGCGTCGTCGAGCAGCGCGCGCCGCGCGGCCAGTTCGTCGAGGTCGGCTCGCGCGGCGCGCGGCGGCGCCTGGTCCGCTGCCCGCGATGCGGCGTCGCCGAGCGGCGCCAGATCGATCAGCAGGTCGCCTTCGTCGACCGCATCGCCGCGCTGCACGTGCACCGCGCGCACCACGCCGTCGGCCAGCGCCTCGACGGGGAACTCCATCTTCATCGACTCCAGCCGCAGCAGCACGGCGCCGCGGCGCACGCGCGCGCCGACTTCCGCCTCGATGGCGGTGACGGCGCCTTGCACGCTGGCGCGGTGATCGACGAGGGCCGACATGGCACAGGGGTGGGTGTGGCGGCGCTGCGCCGCGCTCGCATTGTGCGCGGTTTGTCGCGCCGCCCGGCTCGGCCACACCAGCGCGCGCCGGGCGCGCCGCACGTCACGCTAGACTGGCTACGCCCGGGGTGGACGGGCCGACCGCGTCATCGGCCGCGGAGCGCTCGAAACCCATCCGCAGTGCGCCTACGAAACCCATGAATCCCGACCACGCGGTGCCCGACGCCGTGACCGCGCCGGTGCTGGCGCTCGACGCCGACGCCGTGGTGCGCGGCGCCAACGCGGCCTTCGTCGACGCGAGCGCGCTCGAGCCGCTCGGCAAGCCGTTCGCCGAGCTGTGCGACCACCGCGCCGCCGACACGCAGGTGTCGCTGCGCGCGCTGCTCGACGCGCTGCGCCGGCGTGCACCGTTGGACAACCTGCCGATCACGTTGCGCGACGGCCGCGGCGCCTGGCCGGTGTCGCTGTCTGCGCGCCCGGTCGGCGCTGCGACGTGGCTGACGCTGCTCGATCGCCGCGAGGCACAGCGAACCGAGCGGCTGCAGGAACTGCTCGACATGGCGCAACAGTTCGGCCGGCTGGGCGTCTTCGAGCGCGACCCCCGCACGCTGCGCGGCCGGTGGGATCCCCACATGCAACGCCTCTGGGGGTTGTCGTTGAACGGCAGGACGCCCGACTTCGACGAGGCGCAAGGCTACGTCATTGCCGAGGATCGCCAGCTCCTGGGTGACAAGTTCCGCGACTCGGTGAAACAGGCCGGCACCTACTCGCACCACTACCGCGTGCGCGGCGCCGACGGCGTGCTGCGCCG